>CAZSIA010000101.1:0-5541 GCA_964606905.1 uncultured Anaeroplasmataceae bacterium
TCGAGACTCCGGACGGTTTCCATATCATCGAGGTTCTTGAAAAGGACCCAAAACATCACCAGGTTCAAGTTGTGTTAAAACCGCAGCTAAATCACCACTACGCTCAATTGAAGGACCAGAAACATAACGAATATTTGTTCCTAATTCATTAGCTATGATTTGTGCTAAAGTTGTTTTCCCTAATCCAGGAGGACCATATAACAATACATGATCTAAGGATTCATTACGTAGTAATGCAGCTTTAATATAAACTTCAAGTTTACCTTTTACATCTTCTTGACCAACATAATCAACTAGCCTTAAAGGTCTTAATGATTGATCTTCATCTTCTGTAAACTTTTTAGCATCAATAATACGTTCCATCGCTTAACCTCCAATTATAATTTAGATAATAATTTTAGTGCTTGTTTAATTATTTCATTTTGTGGTAATTTTGAATCTATTTTTCCAATGATTTTATTAACTTCTTTTTTACTATAACCTAAAGCTACTAATGCTTCAACACAATCATCTAATTCATCTTTAAATAAAGCAACTGAATCAAATTCAATCTTACCACGAAGATCTAAGATGATTTGTTGAGCTGCCTTTGGTCCTACACCAGGAAATTTTTGCATATAACTTGTATTTCCACTCACAATAGCTTCTTTAATATCACTAATATTACTAGCTGCCAAAATCGGTAAAGATGTCTTAGGACCAATTCCAGTAACAGAAATTAATTTTAAAAACAATTCCTTTTCCTCAAAAGTTGAAAAACCATATAAGTCAATTGAATCATCTCTAACCGCTTGATAAACCCAAATAGTATAATAGTCATTTACTTTCCAATTATATGGATTAGGTACATAAATTAAATATCCAACCCCATTATTATCTAAAACTACATATTTTGGAGTAACCTTTGTCAACATCCCACTAATATATTCATACATACTTATCAAACTCCTTAAAAATAAATTCCAAAATACATTATAACATTTATAAATATATTTTCCCACACTATAATTTATTTTTTTCTATTTTTAATTTGCGACTTTTAAAATAAAGAAAAAAATAGTTTTATCAACTATATTTTTTTAATGTATTTAGGATCAAAATTAGGAATTACATTCCCATAATAAAAACTGTTGTTAATTATAGGTTTTACCCTTTCATCCTTTTCTTCTTCTACTCTTTTTATTTCTTCAGAAATGTTTTCAATAATTTCTTCTTTAACAATTACTTCTTCTTTCTTCTTTTCTTCTTTAAAATTAGTATTTAAACTCGGATAATAATCACTAATAAAACTCTCAGTTTCTTCTAAAATTTCCATAACTGGTTTAGTTAGAAAAGGAATTTTTAGTTTCATACCTGCCTTTAAATTTTTAAAATCAGTTATATGTAAATTATTAGATGTAATATCAGATATTTCACATTGATAATTATCCGCTATCATTTTTATCGACTCACCACTTCTAACAATATGTAATATCAAAAAATCACTCTTTCTGTAATATGATTAAATCTTTTTCATTACAATATATGATATGAAGCGAAAAAACTTCACATAAATATTTAAAAGTTTTTAAATCAAAAAAACTAATATGTGTCGTGTCTCGAAGATACCACCAATTACAACTAAAAATATTTATCGGGATAAACTGTGTTCTTATAATTAATTTCCCGTTTCTATCTAATAAATTTACTAATTCTTTTATAACCTCAAAGGGATCTTTCAAATGTTCAATCACTTCTTCTAAAATTATCGCGTCATATAAATGTTTTTTATAATTTTCTAGTGGATAAAAATATAAATCATAAAATGAAGTAAAATAGTTATTTTCATTTAAAATATTAGCTAAAACATGATTATCACCACAACCATAATCTAAATTAGTTTTACCTAAAAATTCTTTAATTTCCAAATAAAACTTTTCTTGATATTTGTGATAACCTAAATTATCATCATTATTATTATGTTTTAAATATCTATTATGTTCATCACCACTGCTTAAAATATATTTATCATGCTTATTTAAAAAGCCACAAAAAGGACAAAAATCATATTCGATGCCATTTATAATCTTTTTAATAGATTGATTGTTACAAATTTTACACATTTTTTTCACTCCTTATTTGTATCTTTATCAAAAATATTATATAATAATTTTGATACAAACGAAAGGTAAAGATGAATATGAGCAAAGTTGATAAGAAAAAAATCAATAATTTAATATCTCATAATAATGGTACTATCAACATACCTTCTTTTACCAAGGATATATTAAAGAATTTAACAAAAGAATTATATGTATCTTTAGCACAAACAATTCAAAACCTTAATAACATTGAAAGTGATGTCTTTACTAAAGAGTCACTAAATAATTTAGTTATTGATTTAATCGATAAAAATGAATTGCTAAATGAAGAATATACAAACAAATATATTCAAGCAATCTATGAAAATAATGAGATTTATAATTTATTTGAAGGAACGCTTAAAGCTAACGAAGAAAAATATCAAAAAGACTTATTACAACTAGATCTAAATTTAAAAAAAGAATTTGATCAAATATCAGAAAAATTACAAAAATTTCAACAAGATTCAATTTATCGATATAAAACTGAAGAAAATATTTTCTTACCAAAAGCTAAATTTTTAACAACAAATAAAAAGATAAATAAAGATGAATATATTAAAGTTATTACTGAGATAAATCATGTTAGAATATCAGCGAATCAAAACTACATTGCTATAGCAAATGATTTATCTAGCATAAACGAACAGCAACAAATGAAATTCAAGCACAGTATAGAAAGTGCTGAAGAAAAAAATAAATATGATAAGCAAGTCTTCACTGAAGAAGCTGATGAAAAAATTTTAGTTTTAAATAAAACCTTAGAAGAAAGTGAAAACGAAAACCGTCAACTAATTCAAATTAAAGAAAGAAAAATCATTCAAAATACAATTGAGGTGAATGAATTAATTACTAAATTAGGTGAAGAATACTCAAACAGATTAAAATATGCCTATATACCATATGAAATTAAAAGTAATAAATTAATTGATGAACAAAGCGAAAACAATCGTTTATATAACATTATTGAAGAAAATGTTTTAGAAGAATTTAAAACATTGTTACAAGAAAACGATAATGAAATTGAAGAATTGCGTCAAAAACACCGTACCTTTGAAGAAAAATATTTAAAAGAATTAAAAGAAATCAAAAAGTCATTCAATTCTACATTACAAAAAGAAATTAATGCGATCAATAAAAATATCGCCATAGCGACAAAAAAATACACTTATTCTTTAAAAAAAGAAGATAAACTTGTTGTTAAACGTTTAGTTGCTCAGAAAAAAAAGCACATCAAAACATCAAACAAATTAAAAAAAGAAAAAATCAAATCAATCAAAAAAGAATATTATCAAAAAGAATTAATATTTATTAAACGTTTCGAACAACTTCGTACAAAGAAAAGCCAATGTGAAGCAATTAAGTCTAGTGCAATGAAAAATATAAACTACGAACGAGTTTTTCACCACGAAAGAATAAATAGTGAAATAAAGTTAATTGCTTTTGAAAAAGATTCTTTTTCTACTACTGATCATTATGAAGAAATAAAAGACATTTATAATAATCGTTTAAAATGTTCACTAGAAAACGAACTATTACACTATGATATAAATGAAAAAGAGTTAGAAATATATATTAAAAAAGTAAATATTAAATATCAAAAAGACAAAATATTAGCTGAAAAAGAATATAATATTATGCTAAGTGATGCAGACTTAGTATACCAACAAGAAACAACAAAAAATCGAATTAATTATTATAATGTTAAAACGATGTTAGATATTCAAAAACAAAGCATCATCAATGATTTTGAAGTTTTAATTACAAATGAAAAAATGAATTTTGAACAAATAAAAAACATCTTCTATAACAACTGCGACAATATTCAATATGAACTTTATAAAGTATCAAATGAACTAACCTATAAATTAATTGATACTGAAGTAAAATTTCAACAAGACCTTGCAGAGGTAGAAAGACAACATGTAAAAGCGATAAACAATTATAAAAAAAACACATTATCAAACAAAAAAACACATGAAGAAAACATTCTTCAAATTAAGTTATATGAAAATCGTTTAGAAATTGAAAAAATGATGATCAGTGATGCTTATAGTCTATTTTTAAACTCAATGCGAAACGTTATTGATTTTGAAAATTTCTTGCATTCAAATATTCATACACTTTCTAAAGAGTCTTTTGCTTTAAATAAAAAAGAGATTTTAACTGCTTTTCAATATTTAAAAAAAATAAAACTGCGTTTAATTGATGAATATTACAATAATGAAACTACAATTATTAAAACAAGACTAAATTTTGAAACTGGAATAAAATTTAAAAAGCAATTTGATAACGCTGAAAAGGAATATTTAAAATTTATTAATTATTCAAAAAATAGAACAGAAAAGACTATTCATACAAAGAACTCTTACCAAGAAACACTTACTTTATTTTTAACTGCTTCAAAAAAGACAAAAAAAGAAATATCTAAATTAAGATTATCATTAATAAAAAAAGCATTTAACAAAAAAGAGTTAGAAAATATTAAAAAAGAAATACAAAACAATAAAGAAAATATTACTCTATTAAAAAAACAGATAAAAGCAAATAAAAATAATATCAAAAAAATGAAGATATTATCAAGCAAACAAGAAAAAGAGAGAACATTAAGAGAGAAAAAATATAATGTTAGATTTAAAAAAATTGAAAAACAGCAATCAATCGAAGCAAAAGTTTATAATGATGAATTATTTTTAATTGAACAACAATATAATAAGTTAAAAAATAAAATTGAACGTTGTAGTAACTATTTATCTGTAAATAAATATATATATGAAACAGCTCCGATATCTTCTTCTTATGTTGTAAGTATGAATAATTTAGTAGTCGCAATATCACAACACTACTTTGATATCCATTTTTCAAAATTAAATGAATCACTAACTACACAATATAGTTTACAAAAAGAATTATATTATAAAAACTTTGAACGTTACTCGAAAGAAATAAAAAAATCATATTCAATTGAAAATAGAGAATACGAAACAAATAAACTCGCAATTTCTAGTGCTCACAAATCAAATGTTGAAACATTAGAAAAACATGCGTTATATAGCAAAAATAAATTGCTTATTGAATTAAAAAAATTAAATACACAACATTTAATAAACTTTGAAAATTTCAACCATACTATTGAAAAAATTAAAAGTAAAAAAGAATATGAATTAGCTTGTCATGAAGAAAATTATCAAATGTATTTAAAAAGATATAACGATACAAATTCAGAAATAATTAATCGTTATCTTGCTAAGATTAAAGAAATTAAAGAAACTCATAATTTAACTCTTATTAATATTGAAAACAAATATAATCAAACTAAAAAAAGTTTCAAAACACAACACGCAAATAATCTTTTATTAAGGAAAAATAATATTTTAAATTATGAAACTGCTTTGCAGAATAAATATGCGGCATGGGAGCA
>CAZSIA010000102.1:0-2755 GCA_964606905.1 uncultured Anaeroplasmataceae bacterium
AGTATTAAAAACAAATAAGTATTTAGCAAATATTGCAATTAATTATGGTAAATTACATAATATGCACTGGAATGTAGTAGGATTACAATTTAAAGCGGTTCATGAATATTTAGAAGGATTATATGATAGTATGCATGAAGTGCTTGATGAAGTAGCAGAATTATTAAAAATGAATGGTGAGTATCCTTTAGCCTCATTTAAAGAATATTTAAAGGTGTCTGAAATTGTTGAATTAGATTCAAAAGATTATAGTATTAAAGAATCATTAGAAATCACATTAGCTGATATAAAATTATTAAAAGCTAACGCGTTAGAGTTGAGAAAATTAGCTAGTGATGATGATTTCTATCCGCTACAAGTTATGATGGAAGATCATTTATCAAATTATAATAAAGTAGTTTGGTTTATTGAATCAATGTTAAAATAACGTAATAAAATTTCGAGGTGTGGTATGGAAAAGAAGTTAAGGCATTCTCATCAACGAGATATGATTTATAATTATATGCTTTCGACGAAGGAACATCCTTCAGCAGAAATGATTTATGAAGAATTAAAAAAAGTAGAACCAACATTAAGTTTGGGAACTGTTTACCGCAATTTAAAATTACTAGAAGAATTAGGAATGGTAAAAAAGGTTACAAATGTTAATAATGTAGAACGTTATGATGCAATTGTTGATGACCATATTCACTTTGTATGCGACAAATGTGGTTGCGTAACTGATTTGCCAAACTTTGATGATAATATCATTAGAGAAAGATTTGCTACGCAAGTTAATGGTCAAATTGAATGGGTAAATATCATATTAGGCGGTATTTGTAAAAGCTGTCGTGAAAAATATAGTAACTAATAAAGGAGAATTATTTAAATATGTCAATGATAAATAAAGAAGTAAAAGATTTTAAAGTTCAATCTTTTCAAAATGGTGAATTTAAAACTGTAACAAAGGAAGATATCCTAGGAAAATGGAGCGTATTCTTTTTCTATCCTGCAGATTTCACTTTTGTTTGTCCAACAGAGTTAGAAGATTTAGCAAATAAATATGCTGAATTTAAAGAAGTAGGATGTGAAATTTATGCAGTATCTTGTGATACTCATTTTGTTCATAAAGCTTGGTTTGACGCAAGTGAAAGAATTAAGAAAATTCAATATCCAATGTTAGCTGATCCAACACATGCACTATCTTTAGACTTTGAAGTTTATATTCCTGAAGATGGAATGAGTGAAAGAGGAACATTTATTGTAAATCCTGAAGGAAGAGTTGTCGCGTATGAAGTAAATGCCGGAAATGTAGGTAGAAATGCAGATGAATTATTACGTAAAGTATTAGCTTGTCAATTCGTATCAGCGCATGGTGATCAAGTTTGTCCTGCAAAATGGCAACCTGGTGCACAGACATTAAAACCTAGCCTTGATTTAGTAGGTCAATTATAAAATGGTAGATTTAGAAAAGTTTTATGATGTTGTAATTATCGGTGGTGGGCCTGCAGGGCTTACTGCCGGTATCTATTTAGCAAGAGCAAAATATCGTGTTTTAATTGTTGAAAAAGCGCAATTTGGTGGTCAAATTACGATTACTTCAGAAGTTGTAAATTATCCAGGTGTAAAAAAGGTAAGTGGTGTTGAATTAACAGAGACTATGCGCAAGCAGGCAGAAGATTTTGGTGCGGAATTTTTACTTGCTGAGGTCTTAGAATTAAAAATGGATGGAGATATTAAAAAGATTAAAACATCTCGTGGAGATTATGAAGCTTTCGGTATTTTACTTGCAACAGGCGCGTCTCCTAGAAAAGTTGGATTTATTGGAGAAGAAGAATTTAAAGGACATGGTGTTGCTTATTGTGCAACATGTGATGGAGAGTTCTTTGCAAACAAAAATGTGTTTGTGATTGGTGGAGGATACGCTGCAGCTGAAGAAAGTATTTTTTTAACTAAGTTTGCGAAACACGTTGTAGTTTTAGTACGTGAAGAAGATTTTACATGTGCTAAAAGTATTGCTGATCAAGTGAGGAAACATGAAAAGATAACAGTAATTACTAATACTGAAGTAATTGAAGTTGCTGGAGATAATGGATTAAATTATATTAAGTACAAAAATAATGTAACGGGTAAAGTTACAGAATATAAAGAAGATGAAGGTGATTTTGGAGTATTTGTATTTGCTGGTTATGTGCCTGAAACATCTTTAGTAAGAGGAATTGCTGATATAAATGCAAATAATTATATTATTACCGATTCATCGCAAAGAACAAGTGTAGAAGGATTATATGCGGCAGGCGATGTATGTGTTAAACCACTTCGTCAAGTAGTAACTGCGGTTGGAGATGGAGCATTAGCGGCTACAGAACTTGAAAAATATGTAGCTAATTTACATGAAAAGACGAAGATAATTCCAATTAATCGTAAGCGTGAAAAAACAATAGTAGAAGAAAGAAGTGAAGAAGTTAAGAGAAGTTCTTTATTTTCTTCTGAAATTGTTGCCCAACTAAATGCAGTATTTAACAAAATGGAAAATCCTTTGATTTTAAAATTATATTTAGATGATAGAAAAGTATCAACTGAATTAAAAATTTATATGGAGGAATTAGTTTCATTAACAAACAAGTTAAGTATAGAATTAACTAATGGAAGTAATGAAGACTATCCTTATGTAAGTATTTGTGATCAAGATGGAAATGAAAAAGGAATGACATTTCACGGAGTTCCTGGTGGACATGAATTTACATCGTTTATTTTGGGCTTGTATAACGCGAGC
>CAZSIA010000102.1:2765-5505 GCA_964606905.1 uncultured Anaeroplasmataceae bacterium
GCGGAAGAGGTCAACAAATAGATGACGATGTTAAAGAAAGAATTAAATCAATTAATCATAAAATTGATATGAAAGTGATCGTTTCTTTGTCATGTACAATGTGTCCTGAACTTGTTGTTGCATCACAAAAAATTGCTAGTTTAAGCCAAAATGTATCATCTAATATTTATGATGTTCAACATTTTTCAAATTTAAAAACAAAGTATAAAGTTATGAGTGTACCTTGTTTAGTTATTAATGATAGCGAGGTTTCTTTTGGGAAAAAGAATATTAATCAGTTATTAGATATATTGTCAAAATGATGCCAATTTGGCATCATTTTTATTATTAAAAAGATATATTAAATAATCGTGTATGTTAGTATAACACTACAAATAACTATGTATGTTTTACACAACAAACATTCAATGTATGTTGCTACAAATAACTATATATGTAAAAAGGATGGAATTACAAAGTCTATTTTAGCTTGTTATCCATCCTGTTTTTTTATGATAAAAGGTAAGTCCCAAACATGTTATAATTAATCTTCGAAATCAAAATAATAGAAAGGAACTTACCATGAATTATGATACCATAAAAAATCTAAATTTAAAATATGAACTTATCGATAAGAATAAATCTTACTCTTATCATACTGATGATGGAACACACATTATTGAACTATATTTATTAGACGAAAATCCTAGACAATGCCATAAATGTTCTAGCTCAAATGTTACTATTGTTTCATCTAGAATTAATAAAACCAAACATTCTTCCGCTTCCGAAAGTAAGGTGATCTTAAACATACATCGTAGGATTTACAGATGTCATAACTGTGAATATGTTTATCAACAAAATTCACCAACAATTGAAGAAAATAGGCGTATCTCTGTTGAAAAAGATGTGTTAATATTAAATGATTTAAGAGATTCAACTAATACATTCAAAAAACTAGCTGCCAAATATGATGTTTCACCAACGTACATTTCTAATCTATTTGATCGTAAAGTTGATATAAAACGTGGCGTATTGCCAGAAGTTTTATGCATAGATGAAATTTATTCAAGGAAGTTATCAAAATACCATTATTTGTGTGTTCTATATTCACCACAACGTAAGGCGATAATAGAAATTTTATAATCAAGAAGAAAAGATTTTTTAATAGACTTTTTCGCTAATGTTACTCCAAAAGAAAAACAAAATGTAAAATATGTTTCTATCGATATGTGGGATAACTACCGCAAAATTGTTAAATTGTGTTTACCATCTTGTTACATATCCGTCGATTGTTTATGTAAAACTTTACATAAAGAATCTATTAATTTAATCTTTTCATATAAGTTTATCGTCATAAAGCCTCTATGTTAATCATATTGAATTTATATCATTGTTTAAAATAAATGTATATATTACCATTTTTTCTAATTAAAAAACCCATTACGGGTTTTATAATTGTTTGATAAATTTTATAATAATTTCACTAGATAATTGCGCACTTTTTTCTTCAAACAGATTATATTCTTCTATATGGTTATCGCTATCTAATATATCTGAAATAATTCTAACAGATAAAAATGGTGTTTGTAGTTTATAACAAGTTTGTGCAATTGATGTCCCTTCCATTTCAGTAGCAAAAGAAGAAGTGATATTGTTTTTAATTTCATTTTTACTCATTCTAAATGAATCAGCTGTTAAAACTGTAGTATTTTTAAACTTTATATTTTCTCTAGTTAAAAAATCTTCTAAGACTTTTTTTAATCCTTCATCACTATAAAAATATTGTGGCATTTGTGGCACTTGCCCAAATTCATAATTGAATACTTGACAATCAAAATCTGAATAAGTTAATTTATCAGCGATAACATAATCAAATGTTGATAATTCTTGTGAGCCTCCAGCTATTCCTGAGTTAATAATAACATCAGGGCTATAATTATTAATAAGTAGTGTTGTGTTTATTGCTGAATTAACTTTTCCAATTCCACTTAATGATACAATTACTTTATGATTATTAATGAATCCCTCATGAAAAGTAACGTTATTTATAATGTTTGTTTTTTTATTTTCTAGTGAAGCGATTGTGTGTTTTATTTCAGGCTCCATTGCAGCAATTATTCCAATGATCATTTTACTCTTCTCCTTTAAGTAGGTCGTTAATCATTCTAGCTATACAATCAACTGCTACATCATGAGTACTATCATTTGGAATAATAATATCAGCGTAGCGTTTTGTAGGTTTAATAAATGCGTAATACATTGGTTTAACAGTAGTTAGGTATTGATTGATTACACTTTCAATACTACGACCGCGTTCTTTTGTGTCTCTAACTAGTCGTCTAATGAAACGAATATCATCATCACTTTCGACAAATAATTTAATGGTTGCTAAATCTCTAACTCTTTCATCTTCTAATATTAAGATACCTTCAATGATAATAATTTTAGTTGGCCCAATTAATTCTGTTTTATTTGAACGATTATGCTCAACAAAATCATAGGTTGGTTTATTAATGGCTTTACCATTTAATAAATCCTTTAGTTGAGCCACAAATAAATCATTATCTAAAGAAGCTGGATGGTCGAAATTCACTTTGTATCTTTCTTCTAAAGTTAAATGAGTTAAATCTTTGTAATAGTCATCGTGACTGATTACTGTGATATCGTTTGAGTTTAATTGTTCAATTATTTTTTTAACTACTGTTGTTTTTCCTGATGCACTTCCACCAGCTATAGCTATTAAAATTGGATTCATTTT
>CAZSIA010000103.1:0-5479 GCA_964606905.1 uncultured Anaeroplasmataceae bacterium
TATGAGAACCAGATAATACAATATTAATATTTTTAAGTCTATTATCTACAATTCTTTGGAAAATAGAATCCACATAATTACTTTTTTCCACATATTTTAAATATGGATATTCATCAAAAATTATATTAAACTCTTCGTTTCTTGTGTTTAAGTATGCAAATAAAGCATCAAATGTTTTAAATATCATACCTTCAGTTAATATATTGTATTCTACTAAAGTATTTATAAATAGTTCCAAGTTATAATCAAGAGATGCCTTAACACATTCATAATATATATTAACTTTATCTACTTTATTTAAAGCTTCTTTAATTAAAGTAGTTTTACCAATTCTACGTTTTCCGTAAATCATTGTTAAAGTAGATATATTATTTAAATTGTCAGTCAATATTTTTAATTCTCTATTTCTACCAACAAACATGTTTCCCCCAGTAAATTAATTCTTTATTTTCTAAATATGATTCGTTGAATTTGAATTCATTGAATTAGATTTCAACATTATTATACCATATAATATTAAACTAATCAAGGACTTTTATAATAAATTAAAGACATCAAATAGAAAGGCATTTGATGTCTAGTATATTTTCAATATTATTTATATTTTATTGTCTTTAATAAAGTTTTCCAAGTTTGTTTTATGATTATACTTTATTGATGCTTTCTTATCTTTTTCTATAATTACGTCATTAAGGTTAATGTTGTTTATTGCCGCAATAGCAACTGTGTAGTGTATTACATCAGCTAGTTCTGTTGCCAAATCTTCAGTCAAGTTATTACCATCTGATACTTTTCTTCCAGCTCTTTTGTTTAGTATTTCACATACTTCACCAATCTCTTCAACAAGTTTCATAAACATACTTTGTTCATTTGCTCTTCCTAAATAATGATCTTTTAAATAGTTTTCTAAGTTGTCTATTGTTACTTTTTCCATAATTAAATTATCTCCTATTTTGTTCTTTTCTTATTGAATAGATTTAATAAAATATATGTTGTAATTAGTAAGGCTATTGTGCTTACTAATATGATATACATTACTGGTATACTTACTATTTTATCAAAAACTGTAATGTTACAATCCACTACACTCTTCATACTCTCTACTACTTCTTCAGGATAGTTTTGGTTTAACATTTCATTAAATACTCCTTGCATTGAGTGATTTCTTAGTAGTGATGTTCCATATGTTCCTGGTAGGAATGACAATACTTTTTGTAATCCTTCTGGGAACTGTGATATTGGCATGTAAGCTCCACATAAGAAACCATACACTGAACTTACAATAGTTCCTACTGCTGACATTTGTCCTTGACTTGACAAGAAGAAATGTATTACTGATGATAAAGCTGTACCAAACAATACTAACACAAATACATCAAGTATTAATAGTAATACATCAGCTAGTGACATATACCATCCACATATAGCAACATAACCTAAACATAAAAATGTTGCACAGTAACAAATAATTAATGTAACAATTAAACTAGATACATAATAAGCTAAGGTCATCACTGAAGGTTTAACAGGAGTTATTGTGAAATCTCTAATTGATCCATTTACTTTATCCTGAACCATTAAAAGGTTTGAACAGAAAGCAACTGTAACACATGACACCGCAAGTATAGATGACATTAACTGACCAGCAACTAATCCATCAATTAGTTTTTCTCCCATTGTTACACCTTCAGGTAAGTTTTGTAAGAAACTATCTCTATATACTTTACCTAAGAATGTTGCATATAAAACTAAAAGAATCATTGGAGTTATTAATGAAGTAATAAACATTCCTTTATCTTTAAAGAAAAGTTTAATATTTCTTTTTAATAAGGCTTTAAATTGGATCATTACTCATCCCCTCCAATTTTCTTTCCTGTTACTGCTAAAAACACATCATCCATTTTACCTTTTGTAATTTCATAATCAACAAATACATCGGCATTATTGATAATTATCTTTGTAGCTTCTGAAGTGTTATTAACTTTTATTTTATAAGCATCTTTAATTATCTCATATTGAAGATTAAAATCTTTCACTACTTCTTCACTAACATTATATAAATATATATAGTCACATGCAAATTTGTTCTTCAGTTCAAGTGGTGTTCCTTCAGCCGAGATTTCACCTTTATCAAGTATTACAACATAATCAGCTTCAGCAGCTTCTTCCATATAATGTGTTGTAAGAAATACAGTCATGTTTTCATTTTTTCTTAAATCATTAATTACATCCCAAATAAGCTTTCTTGTTTGAGGATCAAGACCAGTTGTTGGTTCATCTAAAACTAGAATCTTTGGTTTATGAATTAATGATCTAGCGATGTCAATTCTTCGTTTCTGACCACCAGATAGTTTATCAAATGTTCTTTTAAGTAAATCCTTAAATTCTAATATTTCTGATAATTCATTAATCCTATTTTGAAAATCTTTGCCATAAATACCATATAATGCTGCGCGAGACTTGAGATTATCAATAACACTTAAAGATTTATCTAATGCTGAAAACTGAAACACGACTCCTATAGAAGTTTTAATATTTATACTATCTTTGTCTAAGTCCTGTCCATTAATCAAAATAGATCCTTTGTCTTTTTCAAGTTCTCCGCACATGATATTAATTGTTGTAGATTTACCGGCTCCATTTTCACCTAAAAAGGCAAATAGTTCACCTTCTTTAACACAAAAGCTTAAGTCATTAACTGCTTTTATATCTCCAAAGGATTTAAATAAGTTTTTAATCTCTATAATTTTTGATTTGCTCATAAAATACCTCAATTAGTTTATTTCTTTACAACATCAAAATCTATTAAAGATGCAATAATCGATGTTTTGTCTTCTAAACTATATTCTTTATAATTCATTTGATTCAATCCAAAGAAATACATTTCAATACCTGAATCAAACTCTGAATCATCTAAATTAATCTTTAAAATCTTTTTATCAAATCTAATTGCATTTTGAACTTCAGTAACTACATGTTGTGACTTTACAGCCGTTTCGCTTGTTAACAATACTATAGCTTTAGCTTTCTTAATCTTATCAGCAATAACATTCATCCAGTTATCACCAATAGGTATACCAGCATCATACCATACTCTTACACCATTAAACTGTAAGAATGCTAGAAGCTCCCTAGCAACTTTTCTATCTTTATGTGAATAACTCAAGAACACAAAGTTTTCACTTCCTTGATATGGCACTTGAACATAGTTTTTATCAAGGAACTCTTTTTGTTTTTTAAATGACTTATCTAATATAGAGTCAAGTTGTTTGTAAATTGAATCCATATTAAAGACGCTTTGTTCACCGCCATAGATTAATATATCATCAAATAGATTTTTATTTTCTAGAAAAATTTCCCCTACTTGTTTACCAGTTTTAAGTCTCTTTTCACGTTCTAAATCATTTATTTGGGGGTGTCTATCTAATAATTCTACTTGTGATTTTGCATCAATATAAGCGCATATAATAGGTACCGCATCTCCATAACCAGTTTTTATGTGGTGGAAAAATTCAACATTATCACTAGTCATCGTAAGAACTGCATTTTCTAAACCATAAATAGCATTGAAAATATCTGAATTATTAAATCCTACTGAACCATAATTAGTATCATATTGAAAATCACATTTATCAACTACCTCACTTAATAGTTCTTCACGATTAACAAAATATGATTTCACTATCTTTTCATCATTTTCTTTTACTATTTTTTTAATTACTTTAAAGCCTTTATTTTGTAAATAAGTTCTTACCGCGTTACCTACATCTAATGTTAAACCATAAATCACAAAAAGCATATTTATTCCTCCGTTTAGAATGTTCTTAAGAAATCAACCTTTTCATTATCTAATTCTTTTATAACCGCAACCATTAACTTAATTGCATTTTCATAATCATCATAACTAATAACACCAGTTGGTGTATGAATATACTTAACTGGAACACCAATTGCTAGCCCTGGGCATCCTCCTGTAGCATTTTGGAATTCAGAAAGGTCTGTTCCCCCACGTCCAAGTAAAGCAACTTGATGAGGAATATTATTATCTTTAGCAACTTTCTTTACAAATGCAAGTAATTTCTTGTTACCAATACTAGATGAATCCATTACAAATAGTTGTGGGCCTTTGCCTACTTCAAATCCAGTTTGAGAACTTGCTGGAGAAGTGTCTAAAGAGAAAGCAATATCAGGTTTAACATTATAAGCTATAGCCTTAGCTCCACGACATCCTACTTCTTCTTGAACTGATCCACCACCAATGAATTTAACTTTTAAATCGCTATTTGCTAGTTCTTGCATAACTCTAACACTAATTGCACATCCAATTCTATTATCCCACGCTTTAGCAAGTAATTCATTATTTTGAAGTTTTGTAAAATGAGACTTAGCGATAACAGCATTACCAATCTCAATACCTAATTCTTCAACTTCTTCTTTAGATTTGCAACCTAAATCTAAAGATACTTCATCAACACTAGGGAAACCTTCTTTTCTGTTTTCAGGATTTAATGATATAACACCCTCAACAGCACCTTTGCTTCCACATACAGTATATATTTGGCAAAGAATACCAAAGTTAAATACAAATCCTGCATTAGCAAGTTTTAATTTGCCATCTTTAGTAATGTCTTTAACCATAAATCCAATTTCATCCATATGTCCTACAGCAAGAACTTTCTTACCACTACCTACTGAACCTAATATATTACCAAATCCATCAACTTCAGGAATAGTCACTTTAGAGATTTCTTCTTTTAATAAATTTCTAACTAAAGTTTCATCTCCACTACCGCCTGGAAGAGAAGTAAGTTTTTCTAAAAATTGTAAATCTTTCATAGTTAATATCTCCTTATTAATTATGTACATATTTTATCATTTTTTATTTAATAAATCAATTATTAAGGTGTAAGTGGTAGATTTATTAATGTATTTGTACATTATATAGAAAAAAAAGCTTATGCATAAAACATAAGCTATTATTTTTATGGTCACAATATTATAAACCATATAGTATATTATTCAGTAATGCTTCTCTGTAAGAACTTAAAAAATTCCTTTTCATATTGTTCATATACAGCATTAAATTCCTCCATATAATCTAATCCTTTTATCATTGTGTTGTTTGATGGAGTGATTAGTGGTGAATCTGTTACTGAATCATATATTTTATATGATGGATCATAAAATACACGTTTAGCATTATAAAATATTATTGATTCTATTGATTCTGGATCGTCTAGATAATTATCTAATTCATATTCGTTGCAGGGACTTGCATCTTAAACAATTTTGTTTAGAAGATATTGCACCTGCTGCTCTGATTATTTTGATTGCCCATATTATTATAGCTGTACTATGGATGCTTATCAAAATCTTATCAGTGGTGATAAACGGTCAACGGTCACACAAGGTAATTGTTCCGGTTGGTTGTCACCCTAACAATATTATACGCAGAACCGACCGGAAAATCAAGATACTG
>CAZSIA010000104.1:0-5443 GCA_964606905.1 uncultured Anaeroplasmataceae bacterium
ATTAAATTATAACTTTGAAAAACAAAACCAATAGAGTGATTTCTATATGTATCCCAATCACTATCCAAATAATCTTTAGTACTTTTGCCATTGATAATTAAATCACCTGTACTATAACGATCTAAACCGCCAATAATATTTAGTAAAGTTGTTTTTCCGCAACCACTTTGTCCTAATATTGAAACAAATTCACTCTTTCTAAATGAAATACTAACCCCTTTTAAGGCCTTTACTGTTTCACTACCAGCTTCATAATTTTTGATAATATCCTTTAATAATAACATTTATTCAACATCCCCTTCTTGTAACTTCTTATAAAATATTTTATATATTTTTTCAACAGAATTAACAAAAACATTTTGTTCTTCTATTGTTAAATCAAAGAAAAAACTATTAAATATTTCATTTAACTTATCATTGTTTTTATTTAACTCTATTTTCCCCAAATTAGTTAATTTAACACGTGTGTTTCTTCTACAAAAAACATCTACATTTCGAATAATATACATCTTTTCTTCTAAACTTTTCAAAACTCTCGAAATAGCAGGTGGAGAAACGTTTAACATTTCCGATAACTTTGTCACATTCACATAATCTTTTTCATTACTTTCTAAATATTCATCTATCTTTAACAAAACAATATATTCAACTTTAGAGCAATTATTCAACAATTTCGAATAATCTAAATTTCCAAACGAATACATTATCTGTGTAAAGCTTCTAAATTTATGCATTTTTTTACACATCCTTTACAATTGTTAACAACGTTAACTATTAATCATGTTAACATTATATGTTCATATACTCTTTTTTGCAAGAAATTTAAATATAATTATACACTTATTTGTTAAACCAATGTTAAAAGGTCTAGCAAATTAACTAGACCCTAAAATATAATTATTTTAAATTAATCTTGATCAAGAGCACCTAAACCAACTTTAATCTCTTTAACTGCGGTTTTATTTTCTTTAAAGAACATTAAAACTATAAAAGCTAATACCGCCATAATTGTTGAATATAAGAACAAATGTTTTAAAGTTACTTCTGGTACAAAGGCAATAATCGCACCTAATAAGATTGGAGTAAATGATTGAGCTAACATACTTGAAGTATAGTAATATCCTGTATATTTACCAATATTGCCACGATTACTCATTTCAACCATCATCGGATAACTATTAACATTTATTAGTGCCCAACCAATTCCTAACAAAACAAAATATAAATAGATAATAGCACTAGGAGCAGCAAAATTAGCTCCTAAAATATAAATCAATAAGCAACCAACTACAAGAAGTCCAATACCAACCAATACACATGCTTTTCTACCAAATTTTGCGGCAAAGAAACCAGCTACAGCAAATGTAATTACACTAGTTACTGTTAAAATAATTGTTCCTGTAGAAGCAACGCCAGATCCACTCTTACCTTCTTCAACTATATAATATGTAGCACCTTCAATATATTCATACGCTTTTTCATATTCACCATTTACCACAATATAATAAACAGTTTTTTCGTCTTCAGTATTAACCTTAAATTCATCTAATGTTAATGTTTCGCATTCTTTATAAGTTGAATAATATTTTGTAGTATATGTAGAGTTAAATGTTTCAAATGCATTAAAGCACATAAACCATAGACAAACAGCCACAAGTAAAATCCACATATTACGCTTATCGGATTTACTTAATTCTTTATTCTCTTCAACTTTTTCAACTGTTGTACTTAATTTTTCACCCAATTCTAGTTCATCTTTAACTTCTTCTAAAATTTTAGGTTCATTAATTTTTAATAATAATATTACAATAGCGGCTACCAAACTAATTAACACAACCACAACAGGTACTAATAATTTAACTAAACTTTGTTCATCTCTACCAATTTTAAGGAAAGGTACCATATTAACAACTGTAATTAATATTGGCCCAAAATATCCAACTAAATTGATTAATCCATTAGCTGTAGAACGAAGAGGTTTTGGTGTAACATCTGGCATTAAAGCTACAGCAGGTGAACGATAAACATTCATAATTATTAATACCACTAGCATTGTAATAATTAAGCCAACTAAACTATCCCAAATATAACATAAGGACATAAATGGGAAAACAATAATTGTAGCTGCCATACCTAAAATGATATAAGGCATACGTTTACCATATTTAGTCTTAGTTTTATCACTTAATTTACCAAAGATAGGTAACATAAATAATGCCAACACATTATCTAATGCCATAATTGTTCCTACAATAAATTCGCTATATTGAGTAGCATTGTTTTCTTGTAATATATCAGAAAGTAATGTATTTAAAAATAATGGACAATAAAAGTTATAAGCTTGCCAAACCATCAAGATAGAAAAAAAGGCAAAACCAATAATCATTGTTCTTTTGTAATTTAGTTTTAATGTTTTTTCCATATTAATTACCTCACTATTTAGTTGTTGAACCAAATCCTCCATCACGAATTTCAGCCACATCATCATCAAAAGTAATTCCATATTCTAAGAAAATACCTTGAATAAATCCTGTGTTTTTCTTAATATTTACAACTCTTTCTTCATTTGAATCATTGGTGATTTTTGCAAAAATGTGACCTTCGTTACTTGAATGATAATAATCACTATCAATAATTCCAACCGTATTATTAAGTTGTAATCTAAATTTAAATCCTAATCCGCTTCTAGGATATAGTTTAAGTACCCAACCATCTAACATACTGGCCCTAATACCTGTAGGAATTTTGATAGTTTGTCCAGGTGATAATGTAATGTCAAATGGTGCAAAAAAATCATATCCAGCACTTCCAACAGTCGCTCTTTTAGGTAATTGTAATTCTTCATACATTTGTTTAATTTCTTCGAAACTAAATTGTCCATCAAATCCGCTTAAAAACTGTTCAAAAGAAACTTTTTCAAACTTTGCTATTCTCTTCATTAGATCCTCCCAAAAATTGATTCTTTCTTGTTAATAGTATAACACTAATTAATTTCATTTGCCATTTTTATTTAACATCTATTAAATATTTATTAAAAATTAATTTAATAAACAAGCGTTTTTATTGATACAATTCAAATTATTGTGATATAATACTTTTGGAATTAATTAGGAGGATATAAAAAATGAAAAAACCTATTTTATTAGTAATTATGGATGGCGTTGGTTTTTCAAAAACTGGTTTAGGTGATGCTGTTACATTAGCAAACACTCCTACACTTGATTATTTACTTGCAAACTACCCATCAACAAGACTTAAAGCACATGGTACTGCAGTCGGTCTACCATCTGATTCTGACATGGGAAACAGCGAAGTAGGACACAATGCATTAGGATGTGGTCAAGTTTACTCTCAAGGAGCAAAACTTGTAAATGAATCAATTGAATCAGGAAAAATTTACGAATCACAAACTTGGATTAATGTTGTAAACAATGTAAAAAAACATAATTCAACATTACATTTTATGGGATTGTTAAGTGATGGTAATGTACACTCTAACATTTCGCACTTATTATCAATGCTAAGACAAAGTAAAGCTACTGGAGTTAAAAAAGTAAGAGTTCACATTATGTTAGATGGACGTGACGTACCAGCAACAAGTGCACTAACTTATGTAGATGAACTTGAAACTGTATTAAATGAATTAAATGACGATACATTTGATGCTCAAATCGCTAGTGGTGGTGGACGTATGAAAATTACTATGGACCGCTACGAAGCTAACTGGGGAATGGTTGAAGCAGGTTGGAAAACTCATGTATTAGGCTTAGGTAGACAATTTGCTACTGCAACTATAGCTATTGAAACATATAGAAACGAAAATCCAGGTTTAATTGACCAAGATTTACCAGCGTTTGTAATCGCAAAAGATGGAAAAGCAGTTGGCCAAATTGTTGATAATGACTCTGTTGTATTATTCAACTTCCGTGGTGACCGTGCTATTGAGATTTCTAAAGCATTTGACTTAGAAGAATTCTCTGAATTTGATCGTGTAAGATTCCCTAAAGTAGTTTACGCTGGATTATTACAATATGATGGCGACTTAAATTTACCTAAAAACTTCTTAGTATGTCCACCTGAAATCACTAACACATTAAGCGAAGTATTAGTAGCTGCAAACTTAAAACAATATGCAATTTCTGAAACTCAAAAATATGGTCATGTTACTTATTTTTGGAATGGAAATAAGAGTGGAAAATACAGTGAAGAATTGGAAACTTATGTTGAAATTCCATCAGATAATGTATCATTTGATGAAAGACCTTGGATGAAGAGTGCTGAAATTACTGATGAAATCATCAAAGTATTAGCTACTAAACAATATGATTTCGTTCGTTGTAATTATCCAAATGGTGATATGGTTGGTCACACTGGTAATTTAGCTGCGACAATTTGTTCAATGGAAGCATTAGACTTAGCGCTAGCAAGAGTATGGAAAGCTTGTAAAGAAAATGGTTATACTTTATTAATCACTGCTGACCATGGTAATGCTGATGAAATGTTAGAAGCAAATAAAAAAGGTGTAATTTCTGTAAGAACTGCACACTCATTAAATCCTGTGCCATTCATTATTGTTGATGATGAAATAAAATACGAAATCGATAATAATGTTGAAGGCGGACTAGCTAACGTTGCTCCAACCATTGTTAAAATGTTTGACTTAGATGCACCAAACGTTTGGGAAAAACCATTAATTAAATAAAGATAATTAAAACCCTGTACGGATAATTCCATACAGGGATTTTTTTCGCTTTACTGTGCAATTTTCTTTAAATAATAAATATATGTTTTTTCGTCTTGAACATACTTAACAAAGGTGATTTTGGTGTCATTTGATCGAAATAAATCTTGAACTGAAACATGAAGGTAATTTGTATCAATTTGATAATTCATATCAAACTCACGACCATAAATTCTTGAACAAAGATCTGTGCAGTAATAATTATCTTTTGTATTAAAAATGAACCAATAATTATACCGCTTACCAACAAGTGATTTAGCATTTAAAGCAGCTTGTCTTCTTTCCTCAAATGTCGCATTCACTCTAAGACCAATAACAGTCCTTTCTTCTGTATAAAGATCAGTTGGAGCTAAATAAACATAACTTTGTTCTCTACTTCCACCCATCGCTTCAACTAACTTTTTATCTTCTACTACAACACCCGCATGCCCACCAAATAAATATGACACAAACTCTTTAAAGAAAGGGAAATATTCCATTCTTGATTGTGGCATCACAAAAATATCACCAGGCATTCCTAAGATAGGAGCCCCATATAAATTTTCATTAATTTTATTCAATGTAATTGTTTCTTCATCTAACTCATCACACTCAACACTATAATAAAAAGTATTATTTGATTCAAATTCAAAACTAGCACTATCAATAAACTCTTTTATTTTTTCAGTCATCGATATATTATGTAAAGAGGCAATAGTAAAC
>CAZSIA010000105.1:0-5328 GCA_964606905.1 uncultured Anaeroplasmataceae bacterium
ACTATGTCAGGTTATAGTAGACTAGCTCGTAATAGTGCTGCAAGAAAAGCATTATTACGTGACTTAATTACAGATTTAATTCTAAATGGTAGTATTAAAACTACCGTTACTAAAGCAAATGAATTAAAAAGATTAGCAGACAAAATGGTTACATTAGGTAAAAAGAACACATTAGCATCTCGTCGTCAAGCTGCTAAATTAGTTCGTTCTGAAACTGATGCTAACGGAGTATACGCTTTAAATAAGTTGTTCGATGAAATTGCACCAAAATTTGCAGAACGTAATGGTGGTTATACACGCGTTATTAAATTAGGTGTTCGTCGTGGTGACGCTGCTGAAATGGCAGTAATTCAATTTGTTGAGTAATTAAGAATATATTAATTAATAGATTCACTATACAGTTTAGTGAATCTTTTTACTTATTTAATGGATAAGTGTTTTTAATAACATTTATTCATTTTTTTCATATATTAAATTGGTGATATAAAATGGTAATTATAGATGCGGGTCATGGAGGAAGTGACCCTGGTGGTGGTTCTAATGAATATTGGAAAGAAAAAGATTTAAATTTAAAAATATCTTTATATGAGTATGAACGTTTAAGACAACTTGGTATTCCAGTTAGTTTAACAAGAGATTCAGATGTAACATTGAATCCTACAGATAGAGTTTTAAAAGCTTATAGCTTAGCTGATGGAAATAATGATATATTAATTTCTAATCATGTAAATGTCGATTATGGTAAAATTGATGGAGCTGAGGTAATTTATTCAATTAAAGATTCGGATACTTTTGCAAAACTAATTGCTTCTAATATTCAATCTGCGGGACAGAATTTGAGCCCAAGTGGTGTTTATACAAGAACTAATGAATTTGGTAATGATTATTACTATATTATTCGAAATGTTAGACCTATTAAAAGTGTACTAGTTGAATTTGGCTTTGCTGATTCACCAGGTGACGATGTGAGTTTTTTAAAAGATAACTGGGAACGATTAGCTGAAGCTGTTGTAAAGAGTGTTGCTGAATACCTAGGTTATACTTATTCAGTTGGTTCTCCAATAGGGAAATATACGGTTGTTAAAGGAGATACTTTATATAGTATCGCAAAAAAATATAATATGACGGTTAATGAATTGATTAATTTGAATTCTTTAACTTCAAACACAATTTATCCTGGGCAAGTGTTAATTGTTTACCCTAGTGTTCCAGCAGCCCAAACTATTACATATGTAGTGAAAAAAGGTGATTCTTTGTATGGTATCGCAAAAGCATTTGGTACAACAGTAGCTAATATAAAAAGCGCAAATGCATTATCTTCTGATAATATTTATCCATATCAATCGTTATTGATTCCGTTAAGTTTTTCAATTGGAGAATATATAGTGAAAAAAGGCGATACTTTATATAGTATCGCAAATCAATACGGAATAAGTGTTGATACATTAAAGGCATTAAATAATCTTGGATTTGACACGATTTATCCTTATCAAGCATTAATTGTTCCGAAATACTAAAAACGGTATATGCTAATCAAAGTTTTTAACTAAAGTTTAACATCGATGATATAAAAAAAGTAATAAAAACTCACTATAATAGGGGATTTATCTTTTAAAATAGTGAGTTATTTTACATTTATGATTTTTAGGATGTTTTTTAAAACTAACAGGAGAATGATATTGTCAATTCCGTTAAAATCATCTTTACTTACCGTCATTCTGATTTATGTTTGAAGTTGTTTTTAATTTGAAATTTCATTATTTATATATTTTTGTATGATAAAATTCTTTGTTATGATTACTATTTTTTAAGGATAATTATTGTTGTATATATACGAAATAAAATGTTATTTATTTTGAACGGATATGTCGAATAAATCTATAAATACTTTTTTATATGTTTTGTTTTTTGTTTATAATTAAATTAAAATAATTTTCACATTAACTTTCCTGTTAACAAATATTAAAAAAACGGTATAAGTAAATATTTTTTAATTTACAGTTTTTTGAAATGGTGTTATTATTATTTATATAAAAGTAAAGGTTGGTGGAAATATGAAAAAAATAAAATATTTAATATTAGTTATGCTTTTGATTTTCTCATTAGGTTTTTTGTTTGCTTGCAGTGATGAGGAAAGTCAAAATACTGATGAGATTACAAAAGAATTTTTAGAATCTTTAGTATTTGTAGATGCTACTTTTGAATACGATGGACAAAGACATAGTATTTATGTAGAAAATGTACCAGATGAAGTTAAAGTTACATATTATGGTAACGATCAAAGTAATCCAGGGACTCATACAGTTAATGCGTTTTTGACATATAATAGCATTAATGTTCAAAAGAGTGCATCTATTATAATTATTTCACCGGAAACAGAAATAATTGCTGATGAAAATCAAGTTTTATTTATTTATGGTGATATGTTAGAACCGCAATATTCATTAAATAATGAAGAACAAAGCGTTGTGTTTAAGTATTATAAAGATGGCGTTGAGGTCAGCAAACATGCATTGACCACTCCTGGAACATATAGTGTTGAAATTATTGCTCAAAAATCAACACTTTATACAGAAAAAGTAAAGATGGTTACTGTAACAACTACTAATTCTTTATTGGGTTTGAGCTATGCTGATTTAAAGGTTGAATATGATGGATCAGAACACCAAATTTTATTAAGCGGAGCTACTGACTTAGCTAATGAATATACGATTTCTTACTCTAACAACACTGCAGTTGAAACTGGAACATATTATGCACTTGCTGAAGTTAAAGATTCAAGTGGAGTTATTGTCGAAACTCATGCTGCTATTTTGGAAATAGTTAATCCAGAAAATGAAGAGTTCAATGATTTCTTAGATATGTTCTTCGTTGAGTATTTAGAAGAAGATCAACTTTCAGTTAATATTTTCTGTGAAAAACCAGACAACTTTGGTTTAACTCATTATGCTGCTGAGTGGTATGCTTATGAAGCATCTACTGAAGAAGAAATCACGGAATATGTTCAATATTTAACTGATTTATTGAATCAATTAGAAGCTTTTAAAGAAAAAAAATTATCAAAATTACAAGAAGTAGCTTATCGTAATGTAGAATCCTTTTTAAAAGAAAATCTTTATTTATATACTATTGAAGATATTGAATATCTTAACTTACAATATGTCGATTCATTTGGTGGGTATGTAGCGGATTTTTCTACATATATGGAAGCTTATTCGCTTTATTCAGTGGTTGAGGTTTTAGATATTATAAGTTTTATAAAATCTACAAAAACTGCATTTCCTTCATATTTAAATTATGTGAATGATCGCTATGAAGCGGGTTATGCATTATCTGATTATACAATCACTGAAATGCGAGGTTATCTAGAAGATGTATTAGGAAGTAAAGAAAAATATTATTTAGCAGATGTAATTAATGCAAAAATTGAAGGCTTAGATTTTCTAAACGACAACGAAAAAGAAAGTTATAAAGAAGAAGTTATAAAGGAATTTAATGATTCATTTATGTATGGTGTACAAACATTATATGATGGACTAGAAAATTATTTAGGTAAATTAGCAGAAGAGGATGAAGGCTATTTGGCAATTTATAAATCTGGAAAAGATGTTTATTTAAATAAGTTAGATTCATTATTGGGTCTAAATGATTTTAACATCGAAGACTATATAAAAGAAGTTGAAACTGCTTTTAGAAAAACAAATGCTGAAGTAGTTAATATTCAAAGTTCTATAGTTAGGGCAAATAATATTACTACATATGATCAATTAAATAGTTATCTAGCTCAATTTAAGATTTTTGATGGCACGCCTGAAGAAATGATGGAATTTTTAAAGGAATTTGCTCTTACAATTGTTCCTGAATTGAAAGAAAATCCAAATATTGTTATTAAAAATATGGATATGGCAAGCGCAAAAGTTTCTAATGCCGTCGCTTATTATATGAAATCTGCATTAGATAATTCTAAATCTGAATATATTACTTTAAATCCGGTTAAGTTAGGTGATAAAAATGATGTTTTAGGTACGTTAGCACACGAAGGATATCCAGGACATTTATATGCTTATGTTTATTCTAAGGAAATTGGTCAACATAATTTAAGCACTATTATGACAAGCACGGCTCATGGTGAAGGTTGGGCAACATATGTTGAAGTTAAATTATATGAATATGCTATTAGTAAGTCTGATGACCCTGATTTTATCCAAGCAATGCAATATTTATTGGCAAATCATTTATCATCGTTCTTACTTGAAACACTTGTTGATGTTGGTATCCATTATCAAGGTTGGACTGTAGAAGATGTGTATAGATTCTTCTATAGTGCTGGATATGTATCAGGAGATGCTGCATCTTATGAAAGCGAAATTGAATATGTTAAAGGCATTTTTGATTTGCTTATCGAAATGCCAACAACATATGCAGCGTACGGTTATGGTAAATTATATTTTATGAATCTTCATAATGAAGCTCAAAATATTCTTGGTGCTTATTATGATGAAGTTGAATTTAATGCCATGTTACACTCTCGTGGTTGGACTAATTTAGGTGAACTTGAAAATACATATAATGAATATATAAAAGCTAAATGTCATAAATATGGCATTGAATTTAATGCATAAAAACGGGTGATTAAATAATTTTAGCATTTGAGGTGCAAAATGGATAATTATAAATTGATAGCTATCGATATTGATGGTACTTTGCTTGGTAATAATAAAAAAATACTTAATGAAACTAAAAATGATATTATTAAAGCTTATAATAAAGGTGTTATTATTTGCATATGTACAGGCAGAGCTTATCCTGCTGCTAAACGATATATTGATGAGTTAAATCTTAATATTCCTTTAATCTTATATAATGGATCGCGTATAAGAATGAGTGATGAAGAAGTTTTATTATATAATAGGATTATTGAACCAAAAGTTTCTAAAGAAGTATTTGATATTGTCAATGAAAATAATGGTACTTGTTGTTTCTGGTGTGAAGATGTTTTATATTTCAATAAATATGATGATTATACAAAGTATTACGAGGATTTAACAAAAGTAAAAGCAAATATCATTAGCTATATGGAACCTGAATTAACTACAAATATCAATAAGTTTATATGGTTTGATACACCAGAAAATCTTCAAATAATAAAAAATAACATTTTAAATAGCGTTGTAGGGATTGACTCTTTTAAATCTCAATCACATCTTTTAGAAATTGTGCCAACTAACGTTAATAAAGGTGAAGCATTAAAATTGTTAGCTAATATATATAATGTTAAAATTGAAGAAGTAATCGCAATCGGCGATGATGAAAATGATATATCAATGA
>CAZSIA010000106.1:0-5297 GCA_964606905.1 uncultured Anaeroplasmataceae bacterium
GACAACTACTAAATCATGATCTTTAACTTCTATACCATTAGGATTAAAATAATATTTCTTTCCTACTTTTCTAAATTGTATTCGACAAACATTCATCTAAATCCCTCCACTTAAATCAATTAGAAATTGATTCATTAATAAACTCATATTAACATTATACCCTATTTTCTTAATAAGTTCTAATATTTGAAATAAATATTTCAAAACTAATTCTTTATCTATAAGACTTGAGGTTAATTTAATTGCTTCTTCTAAAGAATCAAAAACTAAAATATTATTTAACAACTGATACTCATATATATCTCTTAAATATGCTTCTAACAATCTTAAAAACAACTTAAGTTTATCTTTGTTACTTAATACATCCTGATTTGCCCGATAAAATAAAGTTAATGGCTTATTATCTTTCAGGTCTGAAACAAACTTTTCAAAAACTTCACAAACTTTAACAAACCCTTCATCAGTAATTAATTTCTTCGCTTCATCAAGATTACCTGTCAAATAACAAACAGAATTAAGAACTAAAGGAGATATTTCATTTTCGCTCAATTGTTCTTTTAAAAACTTTTTATCAAGATCATTAAAAGAAATAACCATACTTCTAGAAATAATTGTTGATAATATATTTTCTTTATGTTCAGTAATTAAAATACCATATGTTTCACCGGTTGGTTCTTCGATAAATTTAAGCAATGAATTAGCAGCACTACTACTCATTGTCTCTGCTTCATTGATAATATAAACACGAGGCCCTTCCAACAATGATGTTTTAGAAAATTCTTCTTGTAAAGCGATAATTTGTTCCTTTTTAATACTTTGACCAAATGGTTCAATATAATGAACATTTAAATGCCTGTTTTCTAAAATCGCCAGACAATTAGCGCATTTATAACAAGGAGTTTCTTCTTTACAATATAACATCATCGCAAGATGAAATGCCATTTCTTTTTTATAAGTTCCGTTTGCGCCAGTAAATAAATACGCATGGCTCAAACGATTATTTTTAATGCTATTTTCAAGTATCCTTAAGGCATGTGGTTGAGCCTTTTTCAAAGTAGCGTACATTTACTTACCTCCTACAAATATTTTTTAATGTCACAATAGATATCTTCAATAATTTCTTCTAAACTTCTTTCACCATCAATTGGTTTAACACGTTCTGGATATAACTTACAAATTTCTTTATACCCATCATATACCTTTTGATGGAAATCTAAAGCTTCTAAATCAAGTCTATCTATTTTTTCTCTTCCTTTAATTCTAGCTAAACCCACTTCAGGTCTAACGTCAAAGAAATATGTTACTTTAGGAAGGAACTCTCTAGCAAACATATTTATTTCCAAAACTTTTTCAATCCCAATTCCTCTAGCATATCCTTGATAAGCTAAAGATGAATCAATATAGCGGTCAGAAAGTACAATATAACCTTCTTTTAGTAAAGGAATAACTTTTGCGTATAAATGTTCTGTTCTACTAGCCGCATATAATAAAGCTTCTGTTTCTTTACTCATTTTATTATCAATAGCTAAAATAACATTACGAATTTGTTCACTGACACTAACTCCACCTGGTTCACGTGTGATTACAACCTTATATCCGTCTGATTCCAGCTTTTCTTTAACAATATTGATAACAGAAGATTTTCCACTTCCTTCTCCACCTTCAAATGAAATAAATAATCCTTTCATTCCTAAAACCTCCTAATACGTAACACTAATCAAATATAATCCTTTTCCTGTTAAAACTCGATTAGTTTTTTCAGGATTTTTTGTTTCAAAAATTTCATCAATAATATCCACACTTTTTTTACCAGTCGCCACATCAATAAGTGTTCCAACCATTGTTCTAATTTGATATTTTAAAAAGCCATCACCAATAAATACTAACTCTAAAAATTCGTCATGTTCAATTACATCAGCTAAATAAATTTCTTTAACTGTAGATTTTTCTTTAGCAATTTTCGCACTACAAAAACCTCTAAAATCATGTTTTCCTTCTAGTTTTTTAATTATTTCTTTTAATTTTAACACATCAATATTTGGTATATATTCCGCGTAATTTCTATAAAATAAATCAAAACTTTTATGTCTTATGTAATAACGATATTCTTTTTTTACCGCACTATATCTTGCGTGAAAATCACAACTTACATATTCACATTTTAGCACAACAATATCTTCTGGCAAAAAAGTATTTATTGCCTGAACCCATTTATATTCTAAAATCTCTTTTTCTGTATCAAAATGAACAACTTGTCCTTTAGCGTGAACGTAGCGATCTGTTCTTCCACTGCCATAAATTTTTTCTACACTACTATCAATTTTTTTTATTGCAGTTAAAATAATATCCTCAATGTTTAAAACATCATTTTGATGTTGAAATCCAAAATATCTACTTCCATCATATGCGATTGTTAATTTTATTCTCATGATGTCACCTGTATAACAATTGCCATAACTAACAGTCCTAAAACAAACACAAATGACAAATAATCTTTAAATCTAAATTTCAACTCATCAATACTTGTTCTTTTCTCACCAATTACATATCCTCTAGCTTCCATCGCATTAGCTAAATCTTCAGCCCTAGTAATTGAAATAAAAAACATTGGTATTAATAATGTGACCACTTGTTTAACTTTTTCAATAAATGTTCCTTCACTAAAGTCAATACCTCTAGAAGCTTGAGCCTTCATAATTTTATTAGTCTCAATTAAAAGAGTAGGAATAAAACGTAATGTTAATGAAAACATCATTGCAATCTCAGCTACAGGAACCTTAATTATAGATAGTGGATGAAGCACCCATTCTAAACCTAAGTTAATATCGGTTGTTGAAGTTGAAACAGTAAGAAGTGTGGACAAAAACACAACCAACACTATTCTTAATAAGAAAAATACACCTTTCAATAACCCATCACTATATAGTGGGAAATGCCAACTAGCAAAATCATATTTTGTGTTAACTAAGGCAAAAACTAACATAACACCAAGAATCATAATAATTGTATAAACCAAGGAAAAAGGAATAAGTTTTTTTGTTAAATACCACAAGATAATTATTCCTACTGCCGCTATAATACTTATCCATGAAAAACTAAAAGTAAAGTCATATACAATAGTTCCTGTTTGATTATATATTAATTGTAAGACAAAGGTAAATACACCAACTAATATAATAGGTTCTAAACCTTTTAATACAGCAATCAAACTAATTTTACTTGTAAATAAAATTATTAAAAATAATCCTAAAAATCCTAATAAGAAATAAATATTATTTAAATCGTTAGAAGGGATTAAAAAGATTGCGACCATTAAAAGAATTGTACTAATAATTTTAAGTCTAGGATCGAGTTTATGTAAAAAAGAATTACCCTTTACATATTGACCAATTGTAATATTGAAATTATTCATTAAAATCACCATCCTTTAGTGACTTTAATAAATCAGATAAATTATAATTATTATAACTAATCTTATGATGAGTATGAGCGTTAATATAGTCAATTGTTCTTAGGATAGTAGGTTTTGTTAAATGATATTTTTGATATTCTTCTTTAAATAAATTTTCTTTCTTACCATCAAAAGCAATCATACCTTTATCCATAACAATTACTCTAGTTGCATACTCATAAACTAAATCCATATCATGTGTAATCATAATAATTGTTTTATTAAGTTCTTTTTGAAGTCTTTTGAAAAACTCCATAATTTCTTTTGCACCAAGTGGATCTAATCCTCTAGTTGGTTCATCTAACAATAAGATATCAGGGTTATATGCTAAAATACCAGCTATTGCTACTTTACGCATTTGTCCACCACTAATATTAAATGGAGACTTTTCTAAAATGTTTTCAATATTTAATTCCTTTGCTATTTCTTTTGCTCTTGTAACAGCTTCTTCATTTGTAAAACCAAAGTTTTTTGGCCCATAAATGATATCTTTTAAAACAGTTTCTTCAAATAACTGATATTCTGGAAACTGAAATACAAATCCAATTCTTTTTCTAATTGGTTTTAATTTTAAATTCTTATTTTTATTTTTTAAGACAACATCACCAATAACAACTTCACCTTTAGTAGGTAAAATTAAACCATTAATATGCTGAATTAAGGTTGACTTACCACTTCCGGTATGTCCGACAATTGTAACAAATTCATTTTCTTCTGAAATACTAAGATTAATATCCTTTATTGCCGCAGGTACAATAGTGTTTTTCTTTTTCTTTTCGTAAAAATAACTTACTTCATTAAACTTAATTGCCATAGTGCCTCGATTAATTCGTTATCTTTTTTTAGTATTTCATCATCGTAAACTGATTTATAAAGTTGTAATTCAAATGGTATTTGCAGATTAGAATCTGTCAAAATATTTTCCATTTTAAAAATATCTTCAGGCTTTCCGCCAGCTGTGATTTGTCCGTTTTTAAAGATAAAAACTTGTTCGCTTTTTTTAGCAAGTTTTAAATCATGTGTTATTGTTATAATTGTCTTATTTGTTTTCATTCTTAATTCTTTGATAAGGTTTACTACATCACGTACTCCATCGGGATCTAGCATTGAAGTAGCTTCATCAAAAATAATATATTTTGAATCTATTGCTAAAATTCCAGCAATTGCAACACGTTGTTTTTCTCCACCACTTAATTTATAAGGTTCGCGGTCTAAATAATCAAAAAGTCCTACCTTTGTAGCACAATCAGTTACAATTTCTTCCATTTGGTTTCTTTCAACTTGTCTGTTTTCTAACCCAAAAGCAATATCATGTCGCACTGTAACGCCTACAAATTGATTATCTGGATTTTGAAAAACAATTCCTATTTTCTTACGTATTTCACTAACTGTATCTTCTGTCAATTGTACGTTATCAACAATAATTTCACCGCTAGTTGGTTCTAATAATCCGACCAATAATTTTGCAAGCGTACTTTTTCCACTTCCGTTATGTCCTAATATAGAAATCCAACTTCCCTCTTTTATAGAAAGTGATATATTATTGATAGCCAACGCTTCATTTTCTGAGTACGAATAACATAAATTTTTAATCTCAATCATGTTGCCACATCCCTATCTTAATTATTATATCATATATATGAAAATTTTATTAATAAAATTTAAGTTTTAATTTTAAAACTATAAGTTGCATAATCTAAAAGAAAGTGATATTATATATACTGTCTTTTCTAAAAAAAAGAAATGCCTTCATTGTTTTATATAAAATTATACTTGTTTTTTTAAGATTAATGGATGAAAATTGTTAATTTAAAGGAGGCATATTTATGGAAAAGACAATTGATTC
>CAZSIA010000107.1:0-5290 GCA_964606905.1 uncultured Anaeroplasmataceae bacterium
CAATTATTCTTTTATGACAATCATCTATTAGATTAGTTAATCTTTTTTCTCATTTATTGCTGATTTTTTTGTTCTTTATATAATTGTTAGAATATTTAACGTCTTTATTATTGTTTGGATTACATTTCAAATATTTTCTTGATAATGCTCTTTGTAATCTTCTTTTTTTGTTTTTTAATTTTTTATATTTTTTTGTTTTTGTTACTTGCCTGTATTTAATATCTTCATTTGTAACAATTGTTGCAATATTTAAATCTATACCTAATACTCGATTATCTTTTACTTTTCTTTTTTTCTTAAGTGAGAATCTATCATCCACTCCAACTGTTAAATAAAAATTTTCACCATCAAATGATACTCGAGGATTATAATAAGAAACATTTGTAGGTATTCTGTCTTTTTCAGCTAAATTAATCCAATTTAAAATTTGCCTATTAGATTTTTGATTGTTAGCTATTTTTTCTAATTTAACTTTATTATGCGTAATTTCTATTTTAAATGGATCAACATAAAATGATTTCTTTTTATTTTTATAGGTTTTTTTAACAGGGTAATCACTTACCTTCTTAAAATATCTCATAAATGAATTATATGTATCTTTTATAGTTTGTTTTAATGCATCATTACTTACATCATAAAATAAGGTATCAAGATGATTTTTAATCATTTCTTGTTTTGTCATTTTTCGTCTTTTTTTGATAGTTTCATCATCTTTTTGTTTTTTAATCTTAGCAAACATTTTTATAATATCTTCGCATGAAGGTACTCTTTCATCTCTTTTTATATAACCATCAATAATATCATAAACTATATTTTGACACTCGATACATTTATTTAAGGTACGTTTGATTTTTGTCTTTTGTTTATTATTTGGATGAATCATAACTTTAAAAGTATACATAAAACCAACCTACCTTTCTATAATTTATTATATCATAAAGAGGTATAAAAATCAAATAATTTATATAGTTTTATAGTTTTAGAAATAAATAAAGTTTTAATAGTTTAATCGAGTATTTCTCCTATTTTTTGAGAAAAATCTTCTAGAATTTGTTTCGTTTTATTTTTTCTTTTTCCTTGAATTTTAGATGAAAATACTGTGATAATTTGAACCAAATCTTCAACTAGTTCTTGATCTTGATTTTTGTCTACTCTATCTAATACTTCAATTTTTACATTATTTAAACTTGCAAAATATTCAACAAGTTCAAAACCAAATCTTAACAATCTATCTTTATACAATACTACAATCAAATCAACTTCTTTTTTATTTATCTTTTCAATTAATTTTAAAAGTCCAGGTTTACTATAATTAATTCCTGAACCAACATCAGTAATAATATCAAATGATTCATATTTACTAGATAAATATTCTTTAATGTTATTAACCTGTCTTTCTAAATCATCAGATTGCTTTTCACTTGATACTCTAGCGTAACCTATAACATTCAAATTCTTTTTTGTTTTTCTCTCTTGAGTATAAGCGAGTATGGAATCCTCTGAATAATATCTATATCCATTGCTTTTAACATATGAAGGTTTCAATTTGCCTTCTTTATCCCAATTTCTTAACGTTTGAGCTGTTACTCCTAATATTTTTGTAACTGTTTTAGCTGAATAATATTTCATAATTTTTAAACTCCTTAACCTATTTTATATTTTAAGTATACCATGATTTGTCAGAGTTTTATAGTTTTAAATATGCTGTTTTCGAACCTCCTAATATTTTTTTATAGTTTGTCTTATCGTAGTTAAAAATTTTAAATAATTTTCATATCTTTCATTAAGAACACATCCCGCCAAAACAGCTTCTTTAACAGCACAACCTGGTTCTTTATCATGTAAACAACCACGATATTTACAACTATATTCATTAAATTCAATAAAATAATCTTTAATTTCTGTCGCTTCAATAATTGAAAAGTCTAATTTCGAAAATCCTGGTGTATCTCCAATAAAACCACCCGAAAATTCGTATAATTCCGTTGCTGTAGTTGTGTGTTTTCCACGACCTAAAGCTTCCGATATTTCTTGAGTTTGAAGGCTAAACCCTGGTATTAATGAATTAATAAATGTACTTTTTCCGGCACCAGTTTGTCCAGATAAAACTGATATTTTATCTTTAAAGATTGGAATTAATTCATTAAATCCAACTTTATTTTTACTATCAACAAAAAATACTTTATAACCTATTTTCTCATAATATGACATTGTATTTTTAAGTTGTGAAAGTTCATCATCACATAACAAATCAATTTTTGTAATAATGATAGTTGTCTTTATATTTTCTTGTTCCATTAAAACTAAAAACTGGTCTAATAGGTTCAATTGAAAGTCTGGTTTTTTAGCAGCAAACAGCAATAAAACTTGATCAACATTAGCGATACTAGGTCTAATCAAATCGTTTACTCTAGGCTTTATTTCCGTAATAATGTTATCTTCATAAACAACATAATCACCAACCTTAGGAGAAATTTTAATTGTCTTAGTTTCTAATTTAGTTTTATGAGTTATTTGTTTATTAAAAGTAGAATCTTTACTAACAACCATATTACGTAGTTTTCCTCTTACAACTGCACCAACATACTCTTTGGTTTTTAAATCTAATACAGTATAATTTCCACCTACACCTTTAATAATTCTTCCTAAACTCATCAATCAATTCTCCTTTGCTAAATAAACCGTTATCGGATTACTATTTTTTAAAACCATACTTCCTTCTTCCTTGCTTTGCCCAACTACATAATCAGAAGGATACAAAATTGGGATATACTCAAAACTTATATTAATATTATTTTCTCTTGAAAAATTTATAACATCTTTATAATACCAACCGACAAAATTAGGTAAAATAACTGTTTTAGGATTAGAAATAACAACTAATTGTAAAGTATCATTTTCTTCAATAAAATCATCAGTTGTAACTTGTTCATAAACAAGTCCATCTAATAAATAATTATCTTTTTTATATGTTATAATAATTTTAATTTGATAATCAGCTTCTAATTTTTTTAAATATTCTATACAATCAGTATAAACCAAATTCTCTAAATTTTTATATCTTGCTAAATAATAGCCTTTAGACACATATAAAGTTATCATTTGACCCTCATATACTAACGCATTTGCACTAGGCTTTGTATAAAGAATCGTTGATTTGTCTTCATCACTTTCTAAATAAACAATGGAGATTTTGTAATCAGCTAAAAGTAAACTACCTTCTTCTTCATTTAGGTTAGAAACATCATTTAAATAATGCATTTTAATACTAGTTGTTGAAAAAAAGAAAGCATAAAACAAAACAAAAATTAAAAGAATATTATAAACTATAATACCAATAAATAGACGCATATTAACACCAAAATTAGTTTTAACCTAATTAGTGTTATTATTCATCTTTTTACTACGTAATTGTCCACAAGCGGCATCAATATCATGACCTTGTTCTTGACGTAATGTCACATTAATTCCCCGTTTTTTAAGCACATCAAAAAACTCCTTCATCGCATTAGGTAAAGATCGCTTAAATGGTTTTTCTTTAACCTCATTATATGGAATTAAATTGACATAAACATTCATTCCAAAAATTAAATCAGCTAACTTATAAGCACATTCTTTTGTATCATTTAAATCTCTTAACAAAATATATTCTAAAGTTACACGACGATTAGTTTTATCAATATAATCTTTAATTGCCTTAATTAATTCTTTAACTGGATAAACCTTATTAATTGGCATAATATGATTTCTAATTTCATCAGTAGGAGCATGAAGACTTATCGCTAAATTTGACTGCATTTCCTCATTTGAAAACTCATATATCTTCGGAATCAGTCCGCACGTAGAAACACTTATATGTCTCGCACCAATTTCAAGTCCTTTTGCTTCATTTACAATTTTCATAAAATTAATTACATTTTCATAATTGTCAAAAGGTTCACCGATTCCCATAATTACAATATGAGAAATTCTTTTTCCAATAATTTCGCTTACACTCATCACTTGTAACACAATTTCAGCTGTTGTAAGATTACGAACTTTTTTATGCATTCCACTCGCACAAAAACTACAATTCATATTACAACCAACTTGCGTTGTAACACACAATGAATTTCCATAAACATGATTCATTAAAACCGTTTCAATTAAATTTCCATCTTCTAACTTAAATAAAAACTTTTCGGTTTTATCACTTGATATTTGTCTTTCAACAAGAGTTAATAAATCCAAATTAAATTCATTATTTAAAAGTTCAATAATACTTTTTTTCTGATTTGTCATTTCATTAAAAGAACGAATTTTAAAACGATATAGCCATTCAAAGATTTGAACTGAACGATATGGTTTTTCGCCCTTATTAATAAAGTATTCCTTCAAATCAGCTAGTGTTAGATTATAAATACTTTGCATTTACATCACCTTTATTAATTGTACCACAAAAATAATAGTAAAGAAACAAAAATGACTGCGAAATTGCAGTCATTTACATCACTTTTTTACATCTTTTTCAGTACAACACAACCAACATTAGTTAAACCAGCTAAAATTGCAAATATTCCGCCTAATATAGGTCCAACCAAGGCAGTACAAACAATGTTTTCACTAATTTCATTAACACTAGCAAATAAAGTTGGTTCTAAGAAAATTAGAATTGCTCCAACAATACACAATCCAGCTGCGATAAGGTGTAATAAATCTGTTTTACCTTTATAAGCAAGATAGCTAACAACAATTGAAACTAAAGGTAATAAGTAACCTAATAATACTAAGAAGTTAAAACCATATTCAGCTACAGTTAATTGAATATATTCATTTCCTTCAGTTATTGTGCCACCAAAAACCGCGTGAATCCCGCTTACCTCAGTAGAATAACTTCCAAAGATTCCTTCCACTGTCATTTTAACTGCTGGGAAAAACATTGAAACTGTTGCCATAAACGCTAAGCACACGGCTGCAGCAGTTAAAACAAATAATAATTGTTTATTTACTTTCTTTTTTGCCATATTTTTAATTCTCCTTTTGATAATATTTTACCAAATTATTTTAAAAAATAAAATAATTATGTTTCAATGCCTTTAAATTGTGTTTGATATAAGTTATAATACTGACCACGTTTGGCAATCAACTCGCTATGATTACCCATTTCAATCACTTTACCTTTATCTAAAACAACAATTAAATCCGCATCCTTAATCGTTGATAAGCGGTGAGCGATAATAATTGAAGTTCTGTCTTTCATCAGTCTTACCATAGCGTCTTGAATATTTTTTTCTGTTCTAGTATCAACACT
>CAZSIA010000108.1:0-5278 GCA_964606905.1 uncultured Anaeroplasmataceae bacterium
CCACTAACGTTATCTATATCGTTTGCAAACGCACAAATAGTATGCATAATTGTTTCAGGGTTCCAATTTTCTTTAAACTCAATTCTTGTTGATTCTACAATCATTGGATTTAATATATTTTTAATACTAGTAGGTAATGCCATTATAATCCCTTCTTTCATTTACAATTATACACTATTTGCTGCTAACACTCAATAAAAAGTGGCTGTTTTTTTGGCTGTTTTTTTGGCTGTTTTTTGGCTTTTTATATTTTCAGAAGTAATTGAGTAACTCCAAATAAAACTATAAAAAAACTATTACCTTTTTTTGGCAATAGAACAATTTTTGTATAAAAAAAGAAGAATTTTACAACAAATTAAAACAGATTGTTTTTAAATATCTAATTATTCCCGGTTGACATTACTGGGCCAACTATCCCTATATAACATTTACCTTGACATCTTTTTACAATTGCCTCTAATGTTTTTTCTTCTTTCATATTTAAAAACCTCCCATATTTCTCGTTAAAGTATATGAGAGGCATTATTTATTTATGAAATAAAAATTTTCGAAATCTTATACTTATTTTTTGGTTAAAAGATATTTTAAAACATAAATTACATGGGTTAAAATCTTACTTTAATGAAATATTACCTGAAATAAACACCGATGACAAATAAATGTAGTATTAAACATGGTGAAAAAATAGTAAAAATCAAAACAATAATAAAAGCCCCTTAAGTCAATTAGATTTATATTCTAGACCAACTTAAGGGGTTTATTTTACTTATTTTTATATTTCAAATGCTTATTCTTCGCGTTTTTTTCTTAAAATTATAACTGTACCTAATAGCGATACTAAACCGAATACTGAGGCTGCTATACTTCCATTACAACCTTTTTCTTCTTTTAATTCTCCGTATGATGCACCACAAACTTCACATATAGCTTTTTCTGTTTCAGTTGCTTCTCCGCTTTTATGTCCTTCAACTTCTTTTTTTTCACCACAACTACATTCTTTCCAATGATCAGACTCATCATATTTAGTTTCGCTATAGTCATGTTCTAATTTTGCAACTTCTTCTTGTTCAACAAATACTTCATCACATCTTTTGCAATATGAACCTTCAGTCAAACCAGATTTTGTACATGTAGATTCAACTGCTTCTTTTTTTGCTACATCATGGCCTAATGCAGGAACTTCTTCTTGCGCTATTGTTGCATCATCACATCTACTGCAATGTGAACCTGCTGTTAATCCAGTATCTTCACATGTGGGATCAACTGCTAAATCTTCAACAATATCATGGCCTAATGCAGGAACTTCTTCTTGCCCTATTGTTACATCATCACATCTACTGCAATGTGAACCTGCTGTTAATCCAGTATCTTCACAGGTAGGATCAACTGCTAAATCTTCAACAATATCATGGCCTAAAGGAAAACTTCCTTCACCAATTAATCCACACTTTCCGCAAAATGTTGGATTTAGGCAACTAGCAGGAATCATATCTTCATGAGTACAATCAAGAGTAAATACACATAAATTTTTAAAATAATCAACATCTGCATCTTTTAAAGGTTCTGGTACTTCAACTAGAAATTCTTCAGCAAAACTACTTGAAGTAGACCAACCTAATGTTTCAGAATAATAGTAATAATTATCAAGATAGACAGTGATTTTTTTAATAGAGCCATCTGCATTATAAAGCATTTCTATAAAACAAAATGAATACCCTTCAAAATCTATGTAAACTGTAACTTCTTGTTCGGAAATAACACCATCAATATAATAGTTTCGATACCATCTATCAAATAGCGGATAACAAATGTCAACATAATCTTGAACAAAAGATATTAAAATAACATTCATGTTTCCAGAGTTGCTAATTTGTAAATAACTATCTCTAATTCCATCAATATACGTAATTTTCCATTCATCAGTATCGCCGTTGAAAGATACATATATACTCACATTTTCATCATTATATATTTCCTCTGAAACCTCAGATGTCCAATAACCATTTTCATAAGTCATTTCAACTCTATTATAATCGCGATTATGATAAATAGAGGCAGAAGTTGCACCAAAATCTTCTATCATATATTTTCCGTTTTCATACTTAACTTCTAAACTTTCGGGGAAAAATGCTTTCATTTCGTCAATAGCTAATCCTAATTCCTCGACTGTCTGATAATGATATGTTGGATATTTAAAATCTGGAAATTCTTTTTCATTTGCAGATACAGAATAACTGCCACAAAGCGCTAATAGCATTACTAAAGTCATTACTAAAGTTGTGATTTTTAATTTAATTTTTTTCATTTTTACCTCTTTCCATGGACCATCTTAATCCATAATGTTATTTTTTATACGTGCTTTACACATACATAATCCAAATAGTTCTTCACCTTTTTGATAATACATACAATCAATACACCTGTTTGTTGTATCTCTTACTTTTTTGTAATGTTCACATACCTCTTGAATAGCTGTTACAAATGGAAGACCTTCATCCGTATAAATAGGTTTTTCAATAAAATTAGGATATATTTCCATTACATTACCATATTTTGAATATCGATCCTTTTCATCATAATATCCATAATATAGTTCAAATGTTTGTCCAAAAACAGTAATTACTTTATATAAGTCACCTTCTTTTGGAGTTTTATATTCTGCTTTTATCTTGTCAAATTTATCCAATAAAACAACCCCTTTTTAATAAATGTTTTTGCAAATAAAAAAACTGCTATTTGTTTTTATGGCACCATTATAGCAGTTCAATATTTATAATTCTAGAAAAAAAATCGATTATTTTCGGCAATTTTTTACGAATTTTTTTATTATTTTTTTTGTAATTTTTCAAATTTTTTTATTTTTTTAAGCAAAAATTATAAGATATATGCGAATTCTTTTTTACTTAAAATACCTGTTTTGTTAGCAATCTTAGTAATATCGTGACTTACAGTAGATTCAGATAAATGAAGCATCGCAGCAATTTCTTTTACAGTAAATCCAAATGCTGAAAGTTTTGCTATTTCTCTTTCTTTAGAATCTAGGTTAGATGCCACATATTTATCTTTAACTTGACTAGATAATCGCATCCAGCCTACGTTATATATATCGTATAAAGATTTAATTTCATTTAAAGCTTCTTTATCTTGTAATGCAATTCTTTGTTCTAATAAATCACCAAAATGTCTTAAATACTCTGTCAACAATCCATAAAGCTTATCAGGTAAGGCTAAGGCAATAGCTTTATCAATATGATTAATAGCTCTTTCTTTAAATCCTGAATTATAATAAGCTACCGCACATGACATACGCAAGAAAATTTCCGGAACAATAGTATGATCTATAACCGCTTGTGAAATCATAGGTTCAATAGTGTTAGGTATCATACGCATTAGAGAAAGTCCTTCTACACCCTCTAATTTATATTGATTTGTTGCCACAGCATATGCAGCCATATATAAATATTTAACATAAAAAACTTTAGCTGCGGGATGAGAATCACCTGGAATTGGCTCAAAATTGCCAATTTTAAACCATTCTGGAAAGTCTTTATTATCATAAATAGAATTATCAATAATAGCTAAAGCTAAAGAAACAAGTTCTCTATCATGTTCATCTTTACAAGGAGCTTCACAAATATGCATTTTAGCTTCTTTCCATAAATAAATATCGCCACGCCAAATAGCACATTGTGCCAACAACATTCCTCCACCTAAAATAGCAAAAAATCCTGAATGAGCTTTTAAAAAATATCTTGCTTGTTCATATACACTTTCAATATCACCTCTACGATAAGCGATTTGAGCAGTGAATAAAGCATGAGCTTCAGGTTGATTTATTAACATCTCAGCACATTCTTCTACATATCCAGGTTTATTATATAAATTAGTCATATCTAAAAATGGAGACTTCCTAGGCATAGGAAGTGTTGGAATACCGTTTTTTTTATTTGACGAAGGCAAAACAGCAGTATTAGGAATCATCCAATCTCTACCAAAACGATACGCACCTTTAATTTTATTTTCATTACATAAAACTTGAACCCTTCTAACTCCAACGCCCCATTTTAAAGCAGCTTCCTTAACAGTTATATAATCCATATGCACCATCTCTTTCCATATAAAAATTAATTCGTTTTAACGAACTTATTTAACTGCATTTTTTCGTCTAAACGAACAAGTATTAAAATTTTAAATTCGTTTTAACGAACTTTATATGTTTATTTTACTACATTTTTGTTATTTTTCAAACAATACTTGATTTTTTTTATATCAAATACACATACATTTTATATTTTTAAAGGAATATAATAAGTTTACATTTCATGTCTTTCAATTTTAAATAGTATTTTACTTATGTTGTTATATAAATTAAATAGATTTTTTTATATAATAAAAGTCAGAAAATAATACCTGACTTTGATACTATTAACAAAACTAATTTTATTTTTTTAAAATCACATTCACCCACATTTCTGCTCTATCTTTTCTAACATCTTTTGTTATACAAACTTCTAGAATTTGAAATTTAGTTTTTGAAACATATTGTCTAAATCTTTCTTCTATCAAATCAAGAAAGAACCTTCCATTTCGTTCTCCTTCAAACTCACTATGTTTAAAAGAACAATACATAACACCATTATTCTTTAATGCTTCATAACATTTATTTAATACATTAACTAAGTCAAAAGAAGGAATATGAAGCAATGAAGCACATGCCCAAATTCCGTCAAATTTGTCAACAAAATCTATTTCTTGAACTTTCATACAAAATACATTATTAAGACCAATTTCTTTTGCATGTTCACAAAATTCTTCAACTGGATCGATTGAATAAACTTCATACATTCTCGAAAAATACAAAGAATCTCTCCCACTACCAAACCCTATATCTAAAATAGTTTCAGCATCCTTTTTTAAATATTTTTCAAAAAAATTATAGTGAAAAGACATATCACAATCTAATGTATTTTTTATAAAACTATCTTTATTTTCTTTATAAAAATTATTCATTTATAACACCCTTTTAAACCATTATATAAAGCGAATTTATATAATCTATTCAATTATTCTACATAAGAATCATCTAACTTTACTTCGACGGATGAACATAATAAGGCATATTAAAAGCACCAGAATATAAATGAACTTCAAGTTTATCTCCTACCTTTAATTCATGATACTCTTCATCACTTATTGCAATGGATACTTCTTTTCCATCTATTGTTACAACTGCACTATCACTTTCATTATCATCACCATGTTCTAAGTTTATAATTTC
>CAZSIA010000109.1:0-5267 GCA_964606905.1 uncultured Anaeroplasmataceae bacterium
TATTATTGAACATTTTACTAGAGAAGCTGGTGTACGTGAACTTAATCGTTACTTGGGATCATTAATTCGTAAAGCAATTAAAGAAATTTTGGTAACAAAAGTTGAATGTGTTCATATTACTAAAGATAATATTAATAAATATTTAGGTAGAGACCGTTTTACTGAAAATAGTATTCATGATGCAGATACAGTTGGTGTTGTAACAGGACTTGCTTATACTCAATTTGGTGGAGATACATTAGATGTTGAAGCTACATATTATCGCGGTAAAGGTGGACTTGTTTTGACTGGTAAATTAGGCGATGTAATGAAAGAAAGTGCACAAACGGCCTTAAGTTATGTAAAAGCTCATGCTGATGATTTTAGAATTAATCCTACATTATTTAATGAGAATGATATTCATATTCACGTTCCTGAAGGAGCAATTCCAAAAGATGGACCTAGTGCTGGTGTAACAATGGCAACGGCAATTGTAAGTGCTCTTACTCGTAGAACAGTTAAACGAAATTTGGGCATGACTGGAGAAATTACTTTACGTGGTGCAGTTTTACCGATTGGTGGATTAAGAGAAAAAAGTATCGCTGCCCATCGCAGTGGTCTTACAACAATACTAATTCCTCATTTAAATCTTTTAGATGTTGAAGATATTCCAAATGAGGTAAAAACAGCATTAAATATTATTCCTGTTAAGACAATTGAGGAAGTAATTAACCACGCTTTAAATTAATTTAATTTAGTTGCTTTTGAAAATAAAGCAACTTTTTCTTTATTATGTGTTGTAATTTGGAAATTTATAGTATAAAATAGTATAAAATTAATTTATAATTTTCAAATTTCTATAAAAGGAGTTGATGGCATGATTGATCCGAAGTTTCTAACTTTTTTATCATTATGTGAGACACGAAATTATACAAAAACTGCAGAACTTTTATATGTTACTCAGCCTTCTGTTACTAATCATATAAAAACATTAGAAAAATTATATGATATTAAATTATTTACATCTAATACCAAAAATTTTAAATTAACACCTGAAGGAGAACTTTTATATAAATATGTAACTCAATTAAAGGCTATGGACGCTCAATTTGAAAGAATGCTATCAGCAACAGGAAAACAAAAGGAGCATATTACTTTTTCAGTTACAAAAAACATTAATAATGGATTTTTAAAATTTATCTTGTCGAAATGGACTAAAGAAAATCCTCAATTAAGTTATTGTTTAAATATTAAAGAATATGATGAAATTTTAAAAGAACTAAATCAAGGGTTAATTGATTTTGCGATTATTGATAATCGATTTACTAAGAAAAACTATCATTCAATTCAACTTCATAAAACAAATATGGTTTTAGCTGTAAATAAAAAACATCCACTTGCTAAAATGAAAAAGATTTCATTTGATATTCTTTCGAAAGAAAATATAATTTTAGATGTTAGTGGTACTGGAAAACGCGATTTTTTAGAAAGTGAATTAAAATTACATAATCGTAATATTAAGGATTTAACTAATCTAATTGAAATTAACTGTCCAAAAACAACTATTGAAATGGTTATGTCTGGTAGTTTTGCATCTGTCTTTTATAAAAGTGAAATTCAAGATGAAATTAAAAGTGGTAAATTAATTCCAATTGAAATGGCAGAAGTAAATAATTTTGTTGATTTTTGTTTAATTTATAATAAAAACCATTTATCGAGTAAATTTATCGATAATATTGCCGAAGTTTTTACAAAATTATACAATGAAGTCAATTATTTGAAATATACTTCTAGTTAAAAATAAAAATGTGTGTTAAAATAATAAGGTATAGTTATATGGGGTGGTAAAATGATTATATTATATTTAATTGGTATTTTATGTAGTTTGGTTCTATTTGCTCCTAGCATTGTTCCAAACTTTATTAAATGGCCTGTTGCATTACTAGTTGTTTTGGTAATTGTATTTTTCTTTAATCTTACTAAGAAAGATAGTATATATGTTACTCATGATACTAAAAAGAAACTACAAAATCATGGTTTATTTAATCCATTAATTATGTATGTTTCAGCTAGTTCTTATGTTTTAGGTTTCACTTTAATTTCTTCACATTTAAAAGAAAATAATGTTACTAACTTTATAGAACAATTTAATGATATTGTAGGTTTAGTTAAACCAGAAATTAATAATGCATTATTTTGTGGTTTAATTTTAGTAATAGCATCAATTATTATTTTTTACATTCGAAATGGATTTAAAAATAGTGCAAGTGAATCAAGTTTAAGATTTAGAGCAGTTTGGTATACAATATTTACTGTTGTTTCCTTATTGATTGGTGTATTCTCATTACATTCATATGCAAATTTTGATTTATATGGATATTTAGCTACTGGTTATAACCTTTATATTTATCTGGGATTAGCTTCTCTTGCAGTTATTATTGATTTATTAGTTAAATTAATTATTGTTAGTGTAAGAAGAAGTAAACAAAAGAAACTTGAAAATGCTAATAAACCTATTATCGTTAAGCCAGTAAAGAAGACTAGAAAAGTTACATTCATTTCTACATTTGTTAAATTATTGGTTACTGTAGGATTCTTTGTAGGAGCAATGTATTTACTCGATACATATTATCCAACATATTCTGAAGTTGCAACTTTAGAACCAATGTATTTTGGAATTGGATTTGCTGCTTGTTTATATCTATTACATTTAACTGATTTATTAAGAAATTGGATTTTCTTTAGATCATGTAATATGAAACGTAGTAGATTCTTATTATTTGTATATGATTTATTACTTTTAGTTGGTCTTGCTGCTTTTATTATCGTTGTTTTAGTTGCTTTAATTTCTATTTTAGGAATTACTGAAATTACAATTGCTTCTACTAATATTCGCCTATTATATATTGCAATTGCCATATTAATAGTTCAATATTTAGTAATTATTATTACAGTTTATAATAAGGCAAAACATCGTTATTTAGCTGCTTTAGGTGGATTCTTAATCTTTAATGATTTCGTAAAAGAAAAGAAGATTAAACATACTAAGAAAGAGTCTAGTAAGAAAAATAAAGTTAAAAAGGTTAAAGCATACAAAAAACCTACTATATTAGGAGTATTATTAGGTATCTTAATAATTGGTGTAATTTATGCAGTAGTATTCTTTGGTATGAAATACTTAGCACCTGAATTTGATTTCTTCGGTTCATATTTAGGTTATCTATTAATTATTTTATTAGTGTATGTATTGATTTTAGTTATCTTTAATAAGGTAATTATTTATCGTGCATCATTAGGTAAAACAAGTAAATTCTTAATTTGGATTCACTCATTGTTATTGTTTGTATATTTAATGTTTGTAGCTTATGCTTTATATCATTATTTAAAGGCTGTTGTTTTTGAAGATAATAAATTATACTTATATATCTTATTTGGAGCATTCTTCTTATGCTTTGTAGTTTGTACAATTGGACTAATTAATTATAGTAAGAAGGTTCGTTATAATTCTTTAAATCTTGCTCCTGTAGTGGTTGAAGAACCTACAGAAATTAAAGAAGAAAGTGAAACAAGTATTATTACTGAAGAAGTTAGTGTTCCTCAAGAAGAAGTTCAATTAACTAAGAAGGAAATGAAATTAGCAAAAAAAGAAGCTAAAAAGGCTAAGAAATTAGCTAAGAAAAATGAAAAGAAAGCTAAAATAATTGAAAAAGAAAGAAAACGTACTGAAAAACAATTAGCAAAAAAGGAAGCTAAAATTAATAAAAATATTGCTAAAGTTGAAAGAAAAATTACTAAAAAATTAGCAAAACTTGAAAAAAAACAAAATAAAAATGCTCCAGAAGAACAAGGAGAAGAATAAAAAATTAAAATGCACTTAATGTGCATTTTTTTATCAAAAAGGAGAATCAATATGAGCCTAGAAGTTTTATATGAAGATAATCATGTTATTGTTTGTTATAAACCTGCTGGTATATTATCGCAAGCTGATAGAACTGGTGATTTAGATATGTTAAGTATGGTTAAAGATTATCTTAAGAAACATTATAATAAAGAAGGTAATGTTTTTGTGGGTTTAGTTCATCGTTTAGATAGGATGACTAGTGGTGTAATGGTATTTGCTAAAACTAGTAAAGGTGCGATGAGACTTTCAAATGATATAGCTAGTGGTAATTTTTTTAAAGAATATTTAGCTGTTTGCGAAGGAAATATTGAGGATTTTGAGGAAACAACTTTAATTGATTACTTGGAAAAAGATGAAAAAAATAATAAAAGTTTTATTAGTAAAAATGGTAAAGAATCGATTTTAACTTACAAAGTAGTTACAAATAAAAATAATAAAAGTTTAGTGAGAGTAAAATTAAAAACTGGTAGACATCATCAAATTCGTGTGCAAATGGCAAATATTGGTCATCCTTTGTATGGTGATATAAAATATGGTTCACCACATAAAGATAATCTTGCCTTACAAGCATACAAACTGTCATTTTATCAACCAGTTTCGCGAGAATTATTAACCTTTCAAAAAATAAATTATACAGGTGTATTTGCAATCTTTAAGTAGAGTGTAAATACACTTTTATTCTTTTTTTAAATTATTTTGAATTTCAATATAACTTAAAATTCTTTTTGCTATTAATACATTTGCATTTGCTACTAAACTTAGTTCTAAGGCCAATTTTAATAGTTCATTTTGATTGTTTGTTTCGATATTAGCTAATTTTTCATCAGTTTCTTTACTTATTGTATGAAGAATTTCAGTTGATTTTGTTACAAAATCATTATATGTTTCTTTGAAGTCAGTATTTTGATAATTTGAATCAAGAATTTGTTTAATATCCGAAATATTGATTGCGCGTTTTAAAAGGCAAATTTGCAAAATTAATGCGATATGTTCTTTATTGTATCTTTTAGCTACTGGATTTGGAATACAATCTCCTTTAACATAGTTATTAATCATGGATGATGTAATTTGTTTATCTAATGTCGATAAGGCAAATGTATTTAATTGTCTTTCTAAATAAGTAATCATTTGATCCATATAAAGGTCAATGTCTGGTAGTTTCTCATAAGGTGTTAATTCAAATTTTTCTAATTCTTCTAGCCACAACTTAAGTGATTTATTAATATCTTTCATTTTTATTTACTCCTCATTATTATATTTTGAATTATATCATTTATTATGAATTAATTCAACATCAAGAAGTCTTAATTATCATATCTAGTTATTTAAACTATATAGTTAATAAAATTTAATTGATGCATATCTTAAATTGGTGATAGTTATGTAT
>CAZSIA010000110.1:0-5241 GCA_964606905.1 uncultured Anaeroplasmataceae bacterium
TTGACAGCGAAAATAAGACTTTAATAATGTTTTATGGTATTACGATTGTTAGTGTTATTCTAGGAATTTGTATTTATTTTTATTAAATTATTTTATAAAATAGTCCATTATTTAACTATAAAATCTAACTTTTTTGTTATTTTTTGCGACAAAAATTGCTTATTTGTAGTTTTTTTATTGTAAATATAGTTAAAATTTGCTATAATTTTATAAAATTATTAGCTTATGAGCGCACAAGAGGTGGTTGGCATGTTAAAACAAGTTGTATTTAACAATAATGTTTTCGCAGATAACCAAAAGTGCGCTCTTATTTTAATTACTAATTAATAAACAATCTTTTTTTTAATTTTTGATTTTCAAATAAGATTTATTTTCTTATTTTTATCATTTGTTAAGGTTTGATTGTTTATTTTTTAATTTATGGGAGGTATTCATAATGATTAAATTAGAAGATGCTTTAGTTGTATTAATGGTTTTTATGTCTTTATTATGTTTATTTGCAATTTTTGTTATTGTACGTGATATTGTACTTGAATCAATTTATCGACATAAAGAAAAAAATACTGATAGTAATAGTGTTCCGGGAAAAATTGTTTTAGAAGTTAAAAATGAACCTACTGTTGACAAAGTAATTGTTAAAGAAGAAGTAGAAACAGTTGATGAAAGTACTGTTGAAGTTAAAACTGAAACTGTTGATGATGGTAATTCAGTAGTATTTTCTTCTACATCTTTATCTCTTGATGAAAAACTGGCAATGCTATCTAGCGAACAAAAGATGTTTTTTAATGACATCATCAAATATGCTTTAAGTAAAGATGATGTTAAAGAGATAAAAACTAATAATTTTTACTCATATAAAATTGGTTCGTATCAAGTTTTAAAATTAAGTATTAGACGAAATGAAATTAATTGTGAATTTAAATTTATTGATCGTGATTTAATCAATTATACATCTAACTATAAAACTAAAATCAAACAACAATCTACTCAAATTAGAGTTATTGAAGCCTCAGATGTAGGTGTTGTTAAAGATGGAATTGATTTAATTTGTCGTCAAATTGCAGTTGATAAAGAATACAAGAAGAATTTAGCAAGAGAAAAAAGAAGACAAAAAAACAGAAAAGAAAGCGTTGGTGCTTAGTTTATGAGTAATACAAATACTGAAAAAAAGGATATAAAACTTATCATTGTTAATATCATTAGTATTGCTTTATGTTGTATATTTTTACCTATACTAATTTTAAACTGTGTTTTAATCGTTAAAACTTTAGTTAATCCACATGATATACCAAGTATTGGTGGTAACATTCCATTAGTAATTACTTCACCATCTATGGAAGATACAATTAAAGCTGGTGACTTTATTATTTGTAAAGAGGTAGAAATTAATGATATTAAAGTAGGGGATGTAATTTGTTTTTACGACCCTGATGGAAATGGCACTACATTAGTTACTCACCGTGTTACTAAAGTAGTTACTGATGATGAAACAGGAAAAGTATATTATAGAACTCAAGGTGATGCAAATAACGTAGAAGATTTGGCTGATGTACCTAGCGAAAATGTTATTGGTCGTTGGGAAGAATTTAGAATTGGTGGTTTAGGAAGTGTTATTTTATTTACTCAATCACCTGTAGGTTTAGCATTATGTTTAATTATTCCAATTGGAATTGTAGTAATATTTGAAGTGATAAAACGTAAAAAGCAAAATGACAGCAAAGATGCTGAACTTGCTGCATTAAAAGCACAACTTGATGCTTTACAAACTAAAAATGAAGAAGAATAGGTTATTTGAAATAGCTTTAATATAAATGTGGTTCTAATCTTTTAGTAAAGATTTGAATATAAAAAAGAAAAAAAGGAGAAAAATTATGGAAAACAAAAAACAAAACAAAAAGAATTTTTTTACTCTTGCAGTATTATTGTTAATGTTATGCTTAATTACTACTTGTGTAGTTGGATCTTCATTAGCTAAATATACTACAGGAAGCTCATCAGCAGACACTGCACGTGTTGCTAAATGGGGTGTTGAAGTATCTGTAAGTGGTACTTTATTTGGTAAAAACTATGGTGATACAATTGTAGCTAGTGATGCTACAGAATTTTCAGTTGCATCATCTCAATCAGCAGATAACGTTGTAGCTCCAGGAACAAAAAACGATGTTGGTTTCCAAGTCACTGTTAATGGAACACCTGAAGTTGATTTTAAGGTTGTTTTTGAATCAGACGCTGATAAATTATCAGATGTATGGTTAGCAAAAGGAACTTATGGAATGATGGTTGAAGTTTATGGTGTAAATGCAGCTACTGATTTAACACAATTTTATACATTATCTAGTGGTGTTTATACTAAAGTTCCTTCTGGAACTGTATATGATGAAGATGCAAATGTCAAATATTATCAATTAGTTGATGTAGTTACTGTTACTGATGATAAAGCTTATCCTGTTGTTTGGACATTAGTAAATGATAACAATACAGCTGAAAATCTTAAAGTTTTATCTAGTTCTACATTAGCGGCTGCGGTTGAAGAATTAGCTGAAGCACTTAATAAATCTCATGATGCAAATACTAATCCTAATCAATCTTATACATTAACTTGGAGTTGGGCATTTGAAGATACATTAGATGAAAATTCTACAGAAGATGATAAAGCTGCTGCTAAATTAAGAGATGGTATTGACACTATTTTAGGTAACTTAGCTGCTGAAACTGGTAATGTTGTATATCTTTCTAACGACGGCACATATTTAACTGTTGCTGAATCAATGTATAACTTGGAAGTTGGTTTAGATGTTAAATTAACAGCTACTCAAGTTGATTAATAACTAATAAAGAAACATTTATAATTTAAACAAAAATTAAGTAATTAAGTAAAAACATTTTCAAGAAAAGGAGGTAACAATGATGAATAGTAATGAAAATACAAATCGTAAGCGAAAAAGACGCGAATGGATTTGGATTATGTTAATGGTTAATATTGTATTCTTTTTACTATTATTAACTATCGGAATTGTTGCTCTCCGTGTTAGTAATGGTTTACCAGAAGGAACAGATATTTTATTTATAGTTGGTAAAGCAGCAAATGTAGATGTTTCTGATGGTGAATATGAATCTTGGGAATCTGGAAAAATCGTAAATATATTTAAAGCACAATATGTTAATGGTGAAGGAGAAGTAGTTGTCTTATCACAAGATGGGTCAAAATTAATTGCTCCTGGTGTTGAAACTGAGTATAGTTTCTCATTATACAATGATGGTAATATGGCTGTTAAATATCAAGTTGATTTAGATTTTGAATTATTTATTGGTTCAGAATTAGAATTAGAAGATAAATTTCCATTATTAGTTCAATTAGTTTCAGATACTGGTCAATATTTAATTGGAAGTGAAACTAATTGGGTTAATGTTGAAGACGCAGTAATTACTAATCATTTGGGTGTATTAGGTGCTAACTCTTATGAAACTTTCACTGTTTATCTACAATGGCAGTTTGAAAGTGGAAATGATGAACTTGATACACTTCTTGGGGATGGAGCAAGTGAAGATGGAGTCTCAATCACTTTAAAAATTAATACTTATGCAGAAGAACATCTTGATCCTACCGCTTCAGGTGGAACTTTAATTGATGGAGAAGAAGCCAGTGAATATGGTGGAACATATAGAATCTTCTGGATAATATTGTTGCTAGCAAATATTGCTGTGATGATTTTCTATATTGCATGGTTACTTAATAAAAAAAGAGAAGAATGGTAAAAAGGAGGAAACTATGAATACAAATAAAAAAGTAGATAGAAGAAGAAAAACTTTAGTTGTAATGGCAATCTTCTTAATGGTTTTATTAGTTGGATTAATGGGTGGATTAACTTATTCAAAATATATTAGTACAACTACTGTAAATGATACAAATGCTACTGTTGCATCTTGGGGTTATGTAGTTACTGTTGATACAAAAGATTTATTTGGTGAAGAATATGCTAAAGATGGTGCTACTAATTCTGCTGTTGTTGCTGATCCTGGTACTGTAATAGTATCAGCAACTACTGGTAAATCAGTTGTTGCTCCAGGTGCTAAAGGAGAAATGACTATTACAGTTAATGGTACTGCAGAAGTTTTAGCTGAATTAACTATTTCACTTACTTTAGATACAGATATAGTTTTGATAGGGACTACGAAAAGTGGCGATACTACTACATCAGTAGAATACAAGCCTATAAAATGGACTTTAACTGTTGTTGATAATGCTGTTACTCCAGCTACTACAACTACAAATGCTTATAATACATTAGAAGAATTAATTGCTGCTATAAATGTTAGCAATCAATCAATACCTGTAGGAACAGTAATAAGCAAAACTTATACTATTAGTTATACATGGCCTTTAGATAGTACTGTTGATGATGATTACGATACTGCTTTAGGTATGTGGGCTGCTTTCAAAGTTGGAAAACTATCTGGAACTCAAGCAGAAGTTTTAGACAAAATAGCTGCTCAAACTGGTGTAACTGTTACTCCAGATACAACTAATGTTACATTGCAATTTGATGCTGCTGTTACAGTAGAACAAGTATTAAGTCCAACGACTACAAGTTAAAAAGTTAAGACATAATTTTTAAATTTTTGAATATACACTTCCTTCCTATAGTTGAAAGCTATAGGGAGGAAGATTTGTCTTAATGAAAGAGGTTTTTAGTATGCAAAAAGAGAAGATTTTTAATTTAATAAAGAAAATACTTTGGTCAATTATTTTTGCAATATTTGGTTTTTTATTTGTTGTTGTTATATGGTTAGCAATTGATAAATTTATTATTGGTTCACCAGCACCTTCTTTTTGTGGGTATTCAACGCTTCAAATAAAGTCTGGAAGTATGTCTGGTACAATTGAGGTTGGCGATATTATTTTAATTAAGGATACTAAAGATTATAAAATTGGTGATATAATTGCCTTTATGCATGAAGGTGATTCAATTCCTACAACGCATCGTATTGTAAATTATAATCCTGATAACAGTTTTGTAACAAAAGGTGATTATAATTATGATATTGATGATAAAGCTGTAAGTAATGATAATATTATTGGTGAAGTTATTCATGTTTTTCCTAAATTAGGTCTATTTTTTGATTGGCTTAAATTAGAAGGTTGGATATATATTGTATCTAGCGTGTTAATTATTTATATAGGATCTTTATTAATTAAGATACTTAATCCAGTTAATGATGATAATGAAGAAGAAATCACTT
>CAZSIA010000111.1:0-5240 GCA_964606905.1 uncultured Anaeroplasmataceae bacterium
AAGGTGGACAATTACCTTTATTCCAACGTCTTCCAAAACGTGGCTTCAAAAATGTTAACCGTAAAGAATACGCTGTAGTCAATTTAAGTGACTTATTAACTTTCGAAGAAGGAACTGTTATCGATTTAGCAGCATTAACTTCTAAAGGGTTAGTGAATAAAGTATATGATGGAGTTAAAGTTTTAGGTAATCTTAAACCAGAAGAAACTTTTAATAAAAAATATACTGTAAAAGCAACAAAATTCTCTAAGGCAGCAAAAGAAGCTATCGAAGCAGCTGGCGGAACTGTAGAGGTGATTTAAGTTGTTTAAAAGATTTTTCAAATCCGTTAAATTAATTTTGAGCAACACCACTCTACTTAGAAGAATAGGTGTTACGTTAGCGATTTTACTTGTTTTTAAAATCGGAACTTTTATAACAATTCCATTAATTGATACAACAGCTATTCAATCAACATTAGCAAATAGTGACTTTTTAGGATTATTAAATACATTTAGTGGTGGGGGACTAGGAAATTTTAGTATTCTTGCCTTAGGTATTTCACCATACATCACTGCAAGTATCGTAGTTCAATTACTACAATTAGTAATTCCACCATTAAAAGAAATTGCTAATGAAGGTGAAACAGGAAAACAAAAGCTAAATCGTATTACTCGTTATGCAAGTGTTGTTTTAGCTTTCATTCAAGCATTAGCATTAATTTTAGGATTAAATGCTACTGCCGAAAATATTTTAGATATTTTTGTTATTCAAGATAAAGCATTATTACCATTATTTTTTATCTATATGGCATTAGTAGTTACTGCTGGTTCATGCTTCACTGTATGGATTGCAGACTTAATTACTCAATATGGTATCGGAAATGGTTCAAGTATGATTATCGGAGCTGGTATTATTACACAAATTCCAGCGATGATTGCAACACTAAATACAAAATATTTAACTGAAGTAAATGCAACAAATGTATTTAGTTTTGTAATTATTCTTGTATTATATGTGTTAATTATATTAGGAGTTGTATTCTTAGAAGCAACTGTTCGTAAAATTCCAGTACAATATGCAAACCGTTCTGGAAAGAGCGATTCTAATATTCCAATTAAATTAAATACTTCAGGTGTAATTCCAGTAATTTTTGCTTCAACTATTATGAGTTTACCTTTAACTATTTTAGGGTTGTTAGGTTATACAGAAAGTAGTAATACAGTATCATATTGGATTAACCAAGTATTTAGTACAAGTTATCCAATCGGAATGATTATTTATATTATCTTAATTTATTTATTCTCATTCTTCTATGCATTTATGCAACTTGATCCAGCTAAAGTAAGTGAAAACTTACAAAAATCTAACGCTTTTATTCCAGCTGTTAGACCTGGTCAGGAAACAGAAAATTACATTTCTCGTGTTTTATTCAAAGTGACATTAATTGGTGCTACATATTTAGCAGTATTAGCATTAATTCCACTTATTGTTTCAAAAATTTTCGAGTTTACAACACAAGAATCAAGCATTATTACAATCGGTGGTACAGGTTTATTAATCGTTGTAGGTGTTGCTGTTGAAACAATGAAACAATTAGAAGCTCAAGCAACTGAACAAACTTACTCAGGCTTCATTGAATAAAATTTGAAAGAGGGTAACTATTTTGAAAACAAAAAAATTATTAATTATGGGTCCTCCGGGAGCTGGAAAAGGAACTCAAGCAGCTAATATTGTTGCAGAATATGGTGTATGCCATATATCAACAGGAGATATGTTCCGTAGCGCGATAAAAAATGGTACAGAAATGGGAAAACTTGCTCAAAAATATATGGAAAATGGTGAATTAGTACCTGATAGTGTTACTGTTGGAATTGTTAAGGAAAGATTAGCTTTAGCTGATTGTATGGAAAAAGGGTTCTTATTAGATGGTTTCCCAAGAAATCTCGATCAAGCTCATAGTCTTGATACTATCTTAGAGGAATTAGGTTATAAATTAGACGCTGTTATCAATGTTAGTGTTCTAAATGAAATCCTAATCAATCGTATTATTGGTAGAAGAATTTGTCGTAAGTGCGGAGCAACTTATCACATTGAATTTAATAAACCTACTACAGAAGGTGTATGTGACCAATGTGGTGGAGAGTTATATATCCGTAAAGATGACACTAAAGAAACTGCTGAAAATAGATTAAATGTCTATAGCACTCAAACACAACCATTATTAGACTTTTATTCAGAAAGAGGCTTATTAGTTGAAATCGATGGTGACCAAGCGGTTAGTAAAGTGTTTAGTGATATCGTAGAACGTTTAGGTCAATAATGATAATAAAAAAATCTGTGCGCGAAATTGAATTAATGCGCACTGCAGGTAAAATTGTTGCGTTAGCTCATCAGGAAGTCGAAAAACATATCAAACCAGGCATTTCAACGCTTGAATTAGATCAAATAGTTGAACGTGTTATTAGAGAAAATGGAGCAACACCTTCATTTAAAGGATATGGTGGATTTCCTGGTAGTATATGCGCATCAATAAATGATGTCGTTATCCACGGCATTCCAAAGGCTTCTACAATATTAAAAAAAGGCGATATCATTAGTATTGATATCGGAGCTTGTTATAAAGGATATCACGGAGACTCAGCATGGACTTATTCAGTAGGAGAAATCAGTGAAGCTGATAAACTTCTGATGGAAGTAACGTTAAATGCATTGTATAAAGGCTTAGAACAAGCAAAGCCAAATAATCGTTTAAGTGATATAAGCGCAGCTATTGGTAATTATGCTAAAAGCTTTGGCTATGGAGTGGTTGAGGACTTTACAGGTCATGGTGTAGGTAAAAACTTACACGAAGATCCTGCAATTCCTAACTATGGTCTTCCAAATATGGGACCAGTATTACAACCAGGGATGACTTTGGCAATCGAACCAATGATTAACGCTGGTACAAAGTATGTGAAAGTTTGTTCCGACGGTTGGACTACTATCACACGTGATGGAAAGAAGAGTGCACATTTTGAGCATTCAATTCTGATCACAGATGAAGGTTACGAAATTTTGACTAAACTTTAGATAGGAGGATTTCTATGGCTAAAAATAAAGAAAATATCATCGAATTAGAAGCAAAGGTAATTGATGTGTTACCTAATACAATGTTTAAAGTAGAATTAGAAAATGGACATCAAATTTTGGCGCACGTTTCTGGTAAAATCCGCTTGAATAACATACGCATTTTACCAGGTGATAGGGTAACAGTTGAGCTATCAACTTATGATTTAACACGTGGCCGTATTACTTATCGCCGTAAGTAAAATTAAAATTGGAGGTATTTAAAGATGAAAGTAAGACCATCAGTAAAACCAATATGTGATAAATGCAAAGTAATCAAAAGAAAAGGCAGAGTCATGGTTATTTGTGAAAATCCAAAACACAAACAAAGACAAGGTTAGAAATTTATAGGAGGTGCAAAAATTATGGCACGTATAGCAGGAGTAGATATTCCAAGAGATAAACAAGTTCGTTATTCTCTACAATATATTTATGGTATTGGAGATACATTAGCATGTAAAGTTTTAGCAGCTGCTAATGTTGAAGAAACTAAAAGAGTAAAAGATTTGACAGACGATGAATTAGGTCGCATTCGTAGCGAAGTTGCAAAATATCGTGTTGAAGGTGACTTAAGACGTGAAGTAACATTAAATATTAAACGTTTAATGGAAATCGGATGTTATAGAGGTATTCGTCATCGTAGAGGATTACCAGTACGTGGACAAAATACTAGAAATAATGCACGTACTCGTAAAGGACCAGCTAGAACTATTGCTGGTAAGAAGAAATAAGGAGGACAACCAAAATGGCAAGCAAAGTAACAAAACGTCGTATTAAGAGAAATGTGCCACTTGGAGTTGCACATATTCATTCGACTTTCAATAACACTATCGTTACAATCACTGACCCAGCTGGAAATGCAATTTCATGGTCAAGTGCTGGTGCACTAGGTTTTAAAGGTAGCCGTAAATCTACACCATTCGCTGCACAAAGTGCAAGTGAAGCTGCTGCAAAAGTTGCAGTGGATCAAGGTGTACAAAGAGTTGAAGTAGTTGTAGTTGGACCAGGACCTGGTCGTGAAGCAGCTATCCGTTCTTTACAAGTTGCTGGTTTAGAAATTACTTCAATTAAGGACGCAACACCTGTACCACACAACGGATGTCGTCCACCAAAACGCCCAAGAGGTTAATTTTAAAATTATAGGAGGATGACGAAAGTGAAGGATTTATTTTTTGAAAAACCAAATACAAACGTAGTAGAAATTTCCGATGGTGGAAATTATGGAAAGTTCGTCATTAAACCACTTGAAAGAGGATTTGGTATTACATTAGGTAATGCCCTAAGAAGAATACTTATGTCTTCTTTACCAGGTGCAGCAATCGTACGTATTCGTATTGAAGGTGCTGAACACGAATTTATGTCAATTGATGGTGTCATCGAAGACATTATGACAATTATTTTAAATTTAAAGAAAATCGTATTCAAGGTTGAATCTGATGATCCAAACTTCGAATATACTTTAGAAGTTCACAAAGGTGAAGGTGAAGTTACTGCAGCAGATATTTATTGCCCAAGTACTTCAGGGGTTAAAGTAGTTAATCCAGATCAACACATTTGTACAGTAGCAGCTGGCGGACAATTCGACATGACTGTTATTGTGGCTCGCGGTGTAGGTTATGTTGGCGCTGAACATAATAAAGCAACTAACGGTATGGTAGGTTTAATTGCAATCGATTCAATCTACACACCAGTTAACAACGTAAACTATGATGTGAATAAACTTCGTGGCGAAAATGGAACTGAAATGGAAGAACTTACAATAGAAGTTTCAACAAATGGTTCTATTGAAGCAAAAGAAGCTTTAGCAATCGCATCAAAAATGATGATTAATCATTTAAATGTAATGGTTGAATTAAGCGAAAAAGCAAAAGTTACAGATTATATGATTGAACGTGAAGAAACAACTAATAACAGCATTTTAGAAACAAGTATTGCTGATTTAGACTTATCTGTTCGTTCATATAACTGCTTAATGCGCGCTGGTATTAAAGATGTAAAAGATTTAATTGCTAGAAGCGAAGAAGATATGATGAAGGTAAGAAACCTTGGACGTAAATCTTTAAAAGAAGTTAAAGAAAAATTAGAAGAATTAGGTTTAAGCCTAAATCGCGACTAATTTAAAAAGGAGGACGTAAACTATGTCAGGTTATAGT
>CAZSIA010000112.1:0-5213 GCA_964606905.1 uncultured Anaeroplasmataceae bacterium
GCATCACCTTCTTTCTAATTAATGATACCACAAGAAATAATATTTTAAAATAGAAGAAAATAATGATATAATTTTCATATAAAAGATAATTATGGAGAGTTATATGCAACTAAAAATCGAAAAAAAATGTGGATGGAAACAAGTTTATCTTAACATTTTAGATAAAGAATACAACTTAAATAGAGTAATAGAACTTAAATTTAATGAAAAAACAACTACAGTAGAATTTGATTTAGATAAAGATTGCTATATCTATTTATCTAATGAAAATAATTATAAAACAGAGTTTGTTATTCTTTCACCAAATCTAGAAAATATCTATTTAAAATATAATAGAAGAAAGCAAAAATATTACATTTATCTTAACAGTTCAAATAATTTTTATCAAGAAGCAAAAAGTATTGTTTTAAAGGATGAAAAAAATCTATTTTTTAGAAAAGATAAAAGTAAGATTATCGATATTATAATCCCTAAGGACTATGATGAAAATAAAAAATATTGTCTTTTAATTATGTTTGACGGACAAAATTTATTTGATAAAAATAATATTGGTAATTATACAGATAAAAATGACCCATATGGTTCTTGGCAAATTGATGTAAGTTTAAGTATGTTAAAACAAACACTAGATAAGGAATTTATTGTTGTTGGAATTGAACATACTGACTTTTTACGCACTAACGAGTTACTTCCTCCTTCATCGTTTGGTCCACTAAAAGATGAAGATTTACTTAATGAAGAAGAAAAAGAAGGTTACATCGATTATCTAGATGATTTTATTAATGAAACTCTTCTTCCATACATTACATCTAACTATTCAATCGATTTAAATAATATTGGAATAAGTGGTAGTAGTATGGGTGGATTAGGTTGTCATTACATTGGACTAAAAAACTTAGGAAAATATAAATTCATCTTATGTTATACACCAGCTTCAGCTTTAATAATTGATCCAGCTTGGAATGCGTTTTATAAAAAATTATCATTCAAAACCAACTTAGAAAAACTACCTCTTTTCTACTTTTTTCAGGGAGTGGGCGATGATTTAGAAAAGATTTTAGCACTTGGTAATAAAGATTTAATTAGCAATCTAATTAATAATGGTTACCCAGAACATAAAATCAAAAAATACATTGAACCAAATGCTTATCATAATGAAGTTTGGTGGCGTTACGCTTTCAACTATATGATATATACGACTTCCTATAACGTAAGATAAAAAATGGTTACCGCGGTAACCATTTTTTCATATAATATTTTATTAAGAATTTTTCATAACTGCTTCATCGATTACTTGAGCGATTTCTTCAATAACATCGCAACAAGCTTCAAAGGCATTAATCATATCTTCCGTAATAATCAATTCTTTAACATCATCAACTGTTTGATATAATTCTTTAATTGAAGAAATATATAATTTATCCCCTTCTTCTTCAACTGCTAAAACTTCCATTATTTTATCATGAACAATATTTGATTTTTTGAAATTAGGAAACTCTTCAAGTACAACAGCCATTGCTTGACATTCACGCTTAATAATATCAACAAATTTAGCAGCTGATGGAGTAATTTTCTTAACATCATGTATATACATTTTAATTAATACATCTTCGATAGTATCTGTTGCATCATCAATTTTTTTAATAATAGCCAATATATCTTCATTTTCAATCGGTGTAATGAATTCTTTAGCTAGTCTAGCTAATGCATCATGCAAATATAAATCTGCTTGATGTTCAATTTTATGCATTTCATCTTTTTCTTGTTCAGTAATTTGACCTTTAAAATTTAACACTACTTTTTCAAGATAAACAGATGCCTCTTTTGTGTAATTAAATAATTCAACAAATGTTTTAAAATAATAATTTACTTCTTTCTTTTTCATTTTTTATTACCTCCTAGAAAATCCATAAAAATAATTTTGCCACTAAAAATCCACATAATCCACAACCTGGGAATGTGAGTACCCAAGTCATAACCATTTCCTTTACTACACTCCAATTAACTGATTTAAATCTTTTTGCTGAACCAACACCCATAATTGAAGCTGATTTCATATGTGTAGTAGAAACAGGAATGCCTACTAGTGATGAGAAGAATAAGCAACCTGCAGCTGTAATATCAGATACAAATCCTTGATATTGTTCAAGTTTAACCATATCCATTCCAACAGTCTTAATTATTTTATAACCACCAATTGAAGTACCCAACCCCATAATTAATGAACAATATAACATTAACCAAATAGGAATATTAAATGCTCCACTTGAATTAATTACGCTAGGTTCAACAAAACTTGTAGCTAATAAAAATACACCCATAAATTTCAAACCATCTTGCGCTCCATGCATAAATGCCATTGAAGCACCACCAAAGATTTGAGCCTTAGCAAAAGTACGATTTGCTTTTTGACGATTTACTTTTTTACATAAAAATCGCACCAATTTAGCAATTACAAATGATAATCCAAACCCTATAACAGTTGAAATACCTAAACCATATAATACATTTAACCACGCAGGCCCTGTGCCACTGAAACCATTTAGTCCATTAAGTGCTACTGCCGCTCCAGCAATCCCAGCAATTAAAGCATGACTTTCACTTGTAGGAATACCAAAAGCCCATGCAGCAGTTGCCCAAATAACAATCCCAATCATTCCAGCACATATTGCTATTAATTGTTGTTGTGGATCTCCGTTAAAATTACCCATGTTAGAAATTGTCGATGTAACACTACTACTAATCATTGTCATTACTAAAACTCCTAAGAAGTTAAAAATAACAGCCATAATAATTGCAGCTCTCGGTGACATTGCGCGAGTTGAAACGCACGTTGCAATTGCATTAGGCGCATCAGTCCAACCATTAATCAAAATAACCGCCGACACTAATAAAACAACAATTAAGAGTATTGGCTTATCGATTAATAGATTCAAAAAATCCAATAATTCCATTTATGTTTACTCCTTTACTTAAATTAAAAGGGCATAAATTCTTCTAAATTTAACAGACTATACCCTTTAATATACAAAAAAAAACGAAAAGACCCCTATCTTAAAACGATAAAAGTCTCGAAATTTAAAATGTACCCGAGTGTGAAACACTGTCTTGACGAGTTACAATCCATATCACTATGGCTTCTACTCCCTTTTTTTTGGATATTAGTATTAATTTTTACAATTAAAATTATAGCATATATTATTGAGTTTTCAACAATTCTCAGAAAAAACCTCATATATTTACAAAATATATAAGGAGAAATTCTATTATACTAAAGTTGTCTTTTTAAGCACTTGATTGCTGATGCAACCTATTCCAAGACTAAATAATAAGCCACCAACTAACGATAAAATAACGTTAACAATTGTTGAATTTAAAGGGCTAATCGCACTAACCATCATAAAAAGCAACATACTTATAGCAAAAGCTAAAATCATTGATAACCAAGTTCTGCTCTTTCCAACAACACTCACAACTAAGAAAATTGGTACAAATACTAATAATAAGAAAACTTTTGATAACATACACATTATGATATTTAATGCATTAATACCAACAAGTTCAAAAGATAAATTTGAAATTGCACCACCTATCATTGATCCAATAAAGTAAGCTGTTAACATCAAAGTACCGCCTACAAAACCTAATAAAGTTTTTGAAACTACATAATCCACTTTATTTGAACGGACTGTAAATAAGTTTTTACAATAACCACTTGTGAAATCTTCACTTACAAAAACACAAACTGATATAGCTACTAGAAAAAACATCATATCGATATTAAACATTGTTGTTAAATCTAATGTCATTTCAGCACTATTATTTGGCAGTGTTCCAATTGCTTGCCAAACATTTGTAAATATTGCTTCCATTATTGTAACTTCACCTGTCACACGGTCAACTGATTCAGTACCAACCATAAGTGTAGTCATCACTAAAAGTAAAACAGGAATAATAAAAGCGATACCAACCATAATGTAATAAATAGGCATTGTAAACATTCTTCTAAAGTCTAACTTAATCATACTAGTCAAACGTTTTTTAAAACTAAACGAAGGAAATCTTTTTTCACTCATCTTTATTTATCTCCTTTTTCCATTAAATCAATATAATATTCTTCTAAACTAATTTTATCTACCTTTATTTCATTAACAATAATTTCTTTATGATATAAATATGAGACAACATCTTCTGGTGTAGTTAAATCATAAACACGTAAATACCCTGCATCATCAAGTTCAACACGTAAATATTTTTGAAGTAATATTAATTTAGTAATTTCTAAATTCTTGGCTTTTAATGCAATATATGTTCTGCATTCAGCCTCAAATTCTGAAGCAGTCATTTCTTTGATCATTTTTCCACCACGAATAATTCCATAATGTGTGGCAATCTTTTCTAACTCCCCTAAAATATGAGAAGAAATGACAATTGTAACATTATGATTAGTTGCTAAATCTACTAACACTTCCCTCATTATACGCATCCCATCTACATCAAGTCCATTAATTGGCTCATCTAAAATTAATAATTCAGGTTCTCCTAAAAGAGCCATTGCAATTCCAATTCTTTGTTTCATACCTAACGAACAATTTTTATATTTATTGCCTGCGGCTCCTTCCATTCTTACTAATTTTAAAACTTTTCTTACTTCATTAACAGGATTAGGAATACCTAAATTAGTCGCTTGTAACATCAAATTATTCCAAACACTATAATTAGGAAAACAACCAGGTGATTCAATCAAACAACTCATTTTCGCTCTAACATCAATATCTGTGTAATCTTTACCATAAAGTTTTATTGTTCCACTAGTAGGATGAAGTAGGCCACAAATCATTTTTTCTGTTGTACTTTTTCCGCTACCATTTTCACCAATAAATCCATAAATAGCGCCAACAGGAACAGTCATATCTAAATTGCAAACAGCTTGTTTTTCACCAAAATTTTTACATAAATTTCTTATTTCAATCGCATTCATCGTCTATTCCTCCTAATATACATCACTATTGTTTAAAATATGCGTTCCTAGCAAATTATAAAACAATGCCCAAAAACAAGAAACTGCTATACAAATAAATAAAGTGATAATTGTACTAGATAAACAAGCAAAAACGCTAGAACCATATAAAAAGATATTTAGCAATGAGGAATTACCAATAACAGCCGCAACACCAATAATTAAAATACCTGTTCCAAAGAAGAAACTTGAA
>CAZSIA010000113.1:0-4238 GCA_964606905.1 uncultured Anaeroplasmataceae bacterium
AGGTAATGGTAATATTTTTTAAATTATTTTCTCTTGCACCTTTGATGACTATCTTATCCATTTTTATTTCAATCCAATCTTTTGTAAAAATTCTTCTTCAGTCATTAATTGTATTCCTAGTGAAACTGCCTTATCGTATTTTGAACCAGCACCTTCACCATAAATAACGATATTTGTATTTTTTGATACACTTGAAACACAAACACCACCATATTGTTCTACCTTAGCTTTTGCTTCGTCGCGTCCCATAGAAGAAAGTGTTCCAGTTAAAACAACCTTTTTATTTGAAAAATAAGATTCTTTAACTGTTGATTCAATAAAGTTTGTATTAAGTCCTAAAAGCTTTAATTCATTAATTAATTCTAAATTTTCTAAATTATCAAAATATTCTCTAACCGCTAAAGCAATAACTTCGCCAACACCGTTAATTGAAGCAATACTTTCAAAGCTACTATTAATGATATTATCTAATGTTTTAAATTTCTGACAAATTAATTTTGCTGTTTTACTTCCTACATGTCTAATTCCTAAACCAAACAGAAGCTTATCTAAATTGTTATGTTTACTTTCTTCAATTGCATTAATTAAATTAATGTAACTCTTTTCTCCAAAACGTTCCATACCAATTAATTCATCTTTATGAGCATCTAACATAAATATATCAGAAATTCTTCTAATAAATCCTTCATTGTAAAGTTGAATAACTAACTTTTCTCCTAAAGAGTCAATGTTATAAGCCTCACGTGAAGCAAAATGAATTAATCCATTAACCAATCGATCAGGGCACATATTATTTACACAATACCAATCAGCTTCCATTTCTTTACGAACAATCGCTTCCCCGCAACAAGGACAAGTTGTGATCATTTTAAATGGTTCTACTTCTTCTTTTCGATCCGCTAAAGATACACTTACAACTTCAGGAATAACATCCCCAGCTTTACGAATATAGACAATATCTCCAACACGAATATCTTTAGACAAAATATAATCTTCATTATTCAGAGTAGCCCTACTTATTGTTGACCCAGCAACAAATACAGGAGTTAAGTTGGCTACAGGAGTAATCGCACCGGTTCTTCCAACTTGAAAAACGATCGATTCAACCCTCGTCTTAACTTCCTTAGGCGGAAACTTATAAGCTGTTGCCCATTTAGGAAATTTTGCTGTATATCCAATAGTTTCATGTAAATCAAATTCATTAACTTTAATAACAATACCATCAATTTCATAAGGTAATGAATCACGCTTTAAAGTTATTTCTTTAATATATTCAATAACTTCAATAACACTTTTACAGCAACGATATTCCTTATTAACTTGAAAACCATGACTTGCTAAAAATGCTAAAGATTCAGTTTGTGTATTAATATTTGTACCAAGTAAAGTATAAGCAAAAAAATCTAACTTTCTACTTGCCGCAACCTTACTATCAAGTTGACGAACAGAACCTGCCGCAGCATTTCTAGGATTCGCAAAAGGTTCCTCGCCATTTGCTAAAGCTTTATTGTTTAATTCAATAAATGAAGCGTTAGACATATAGATTTCACCACGAACCTCAATTGATAATTCATCAGCAAGTTTCAAAGGAATTGTTCTAATTGTTTTTATGTTTTCTGTTATATTTTCACCAACAATGCCATTTCCCCTAGTCGCGCCTAAAACTAAATTACCATTCTCATAAACCAAAGAACCACTTAATCCATCAATTTTAAGTTCACACAAATAGGTAGCATTAGGGGCAACTTCCTTGACTTTGCGATCAAAATCTAAAATATCTGCTTCATTAAAAACATTACCTAAACTTAACATTGCCTTTTGATGAGTAACTTTTAAAAAACCACTAGCTACAGTCCCACCAACACGCTTAGTTGGACTATTTGGAAAAGCATACTGTGGATAATCTTTTTCTAGTTGTAAAAGTTCTTGCATATATGAATCAAATTGCCAATCTTGTAAAGTTGGTTTATCTAAAACATAATAATCATAATTAGCCTTTTCAAGTATAGTTGTAAGTTCATTAACTCTTTTCAAAATATTTTCCATAAAAACACTTCCCATCTTAAGTATTTTACCATTTTTTTACCAAAATATAAATAAAAAACGATACAATAAGTATCGTTTAATTAAAATATTATAATAATATTTACAAATTAATAACCTTTATACCAATTTATATCCGTTTGTCCTTGGATTTTTTAGTACGTAACAAAAGATGAAGAAAATTTTAAACAAAAATTACCATTTTATTTTGAAATTGTTTTTTTCTGCTAAGGTTAAAGTCATAAATTCTTTTTAAATCTTGAAGTATATGTTAACTTATACATTAACTTAATCCTGTTCGTTCAATTTTTTTAACAAATCATCAACAGTATCAAAAGTTTTATATTTTACTTCTGTTTCTTCTCTTAAAACTTGAATTTCTTTGGTAAGTTTTGAAATATATTGTTTTGAATATACCACAATAGGTTCTAATTTAATCACACCATTTTCAATATAAACTTCAAATTTATCTCCTTCTAATAAATTTAATTGTTTAACAACTTCTTTTGGTAAAGTAATTTGAGATTTTTTTCTCAATTCTATAATCATAAAATTCCTCCTTGTAGTAAAGTCTTACTTTCCGACTTTCTTACTACAAGAATAACACAATTGACTTGATGAATCAAGTCTTAATACAATAAAAGTCTGCCTAAAACAAAATCATTAATACAAAGCGTAATTGCAATCACTAATGCAATACCACAAATAATTGATACTTCGTTTTTTTCATCTTCAGACGCCTGTGAAATACACACTATTGATAACCCAATACTAGCTATTGGAATCATAAGTGAAAGAAATATTGAAAACCAACTTAAAGCTTTTTGCCATGATGGTTTAAATTCTTTTTTCTCTTCAACTAAGCCATTTTCTTCTATTTGTTCATTCATAATAAATCACCTAAATTCTTGTTATTGAAGGATGATCAGCCATTAACATTTTAATACCATATTCAGCACTAAATGCGACCTTTATTTTATTACCATCTACCTCAACTACTAAGCCCTTTCCAAATACTTTATGCATAATTTTATCTCCAACTCTAATTCTTCCATCATCCCTAACACTTTCTCTTTTAGCATCAGGTTTTCTACTTTGGTTATAAGTTGTAGTTTTTACTCTAATATTATATCCCGTCTCATTAAGTTTATCTTTACCAATTGCTTTTAAAAACTCAGAAGGAAAACCGGGATTATCCTTACCATACATTCTTCTAACATCCGCAGTTGAAAAATATAATCTTTCCATAGCGCGAGTCACGCCTACATAACAAACTCTTCTTTCTTCTTCTAATTCACTAGGTGACCCCATCACTCTAAATGATGGAAAAATCCCTTGTTCCATAGCTGGCATAAATACTATCTTATATTCTAAACCTTTCGCTTGGTGAAAAGTCATCATCTTTATTTTATCTTCGTCCTCTTTAATATTATCAACATCAGTCTTTAAAGCTAAATCAGCTAAAAAAGCACTTAATTTATCAATGTTATCTCCTTCATAAGACTCCATTATATCTTTCATAATTGATTTTAATTCGAATACGTTATCAATTCTATCTTCTTCATCTGCTTGTTCTAACATTGCAAGATAAGTAGTCTTATTTAAGATTCTATCAATTAAAAAATCCAAAGTTACTGTTTTTAAGTCTTCTTTTAAATCTAAAATCATTTTTTTAAATTCAAACAACATCTTATTATTAGAATAATCAATTGCTTCAAATAAAGATATTTGTTTAGCTTCACTAATTCTTGTTAAATCACTTATAACTTTTTCTCCAATTTTTCTTTTTGGTACATTCACAATTCTTTTAAATGAAAAATCATCATTAGGATCAACCAATAATCTTAAATAAGCAATTATATCTTTTACTTCTTTTCTTGAATAATAACCAACACCACCATAAATAATATATGGAATATTATGTTTGATAAATTCGTTTTCAAAATTTAAACTTAACGAATTCATTCGATATAAAATTGCCATATCATTATAACTATATCCTAAAGCTTTCAGCTTTTTAATTTCACTAATTATATGAAGCACTTCACCATAATTTGAATCAGCATGGTAATATTCAGCCTTATTTCCAAGTACATTATCTGTATAAAGTTGCATCTTAACAAAAGAATTATTCTTAGAAATAATATCGTTTGCGATATTTAAAATCATTGATGTTGAACGATAGTTTTTTTCTA
>CAZSIA010000113.1:4248-5210 GCA_964606905.1 uncultured Anaeroplasmataceae bacterium
ATTTTTGGATTATATAAAGTTTTGAAACTACTAACGTTTCCTACACGTGCACCACGGAAAGAATAAATTGATTGATTTATATCACCAACAATAAAAATATTTTTATGAAATTCACATAATAAGTTAACTAGCTTATATTGTAGTTTATTTGTATCTTGAAACTCATCAATCATAATATAAGAAAATAAAGATGAGTATTTTTCGCGAATTGGAATATTTGTTTCTAAAATATGAACAGTTAAAGAAATTAAATCATCAAAATCTAATAAGTTTTCTCTTAACAAATGTTCATGATAAAGTGAATAAATTGTATCAAATTCACTACGTTCAAAAGAAGATAAATTAGGAAGTGATTCATCATTTTTAGCTAATGAAATTAAATTCATTGCAACTTTATGATCCATATGAAAGCCTTTATCTTTCATCTCTTCCTTTAAAATTTTTACTGCGTCATCATCATCGATAATGATAAAGTTTTGTTTATACTTTCCTAATACATAAATTTCTTTTCTTAAAAAACGTGCACAAAAACTATGAAAAGTTGAAATCCATAACTTCTTAACATCAAAATCAACTAACCTTTCGACACGTTCTTTCATTTCACGAGCCGCTTTATTAGTAAAAGTTACCGCTAAAATATTATAAGGATCGATTCCCAAAGATTCAATTAAATAAGCAATACGATGTGTTAAAACTCTTGTTTTCCCACTTCCAGCTCCAGCCATAACCATTACAGCACCTTCAGTAGTTTCAACAGCTAATTTCTGCATCTCATTTAAACTAGATAAATCCATCAGTATCTCCTCCTTGTGAAAAACATTATAACACAATAAATACTATTTTTAAATAGTATCTTAAAAAGAAATAGCGAGCCAAAGCCCGCTAATAAATTTCTTAATTTTTATTTTCTTTTCGATTAAAACCACAAACAAAACATACTTCACCATCATAAGGATGATAAC
>CAZSIA010000114.1:0-650 GCA_964606905.1 uncultured Anaeroplasmataceae bacterium
CCTAATGACTTTGAAGTTGGCCGTAGACATAATTTAGCTATGCCACTTTGTATGGATGATAGTGGTGTTATGAATGAAATGGCTGGTAAATATGCTGGCTTAGATCGTTTTGAATGTCGTAAGCAATTAGTAGCTGACTTACGTGAATTAGGTCTATTGGACCATATTGAACCAATTAAACATCAAGTAGGACATTCTGAACGAACTGGAGTTATTGTCGAACCTCGTTTAAGTAAACAATGGTTTGTTAAAATGGAACATTTAAGTAAACAAGCTTTAGATTTGTCAACTGTTAACTTTGTTCCTGAACGTTATTTAGATACATGGAAACGTTGGATGGAAGATTGTAATGACTGGTGTATAAGTCGTCAGTTGTGGTGGGGACATCGTATTCCTGCTTGGTATAAAGGAGAAGAAGTTAAGGTACAAGTTGAATGTCCAGGTGAAGGTTGGGTTCAAGATGAAGACGTTCTAGATACTTGGTTTTCAAGTCAATTATGGCCGTTTTCTACTTTGGGTTGGCCACATGAAACAGCTGACTTTAAACGTTATTTTCCAACAGATACATTAGTGACTGGATATGATATTATTTTCTTCTGGGTAGCTAGAATGATTTTCCAATCAATTGAATTTACAAAAGAATCACCATT
>CAZSIA010000114.1:660-5194 GCA_964606905.1 uncultured Anaeroplasmataceae bacterium
CTGTTTAATTCATGGTTTAATTAGAGACTCACAAGGTAGAAAAATGAGTAAGTCCTTAGGTAATGGTGTAGATCCAATGGATTTAAAAGATAAATATGGAACAGATGCAATGCGTTACTTCTTAACTACAAATAGCGCTCCAGGTATGGATTTACGTTTTGATGAGGAAAAGATTTTGGCTAGTTGGAACTATATCAATAAAATTTGGAATGTTAGCCGATATGTTTTAATGAATTTAGATGAAGATAAATTAGGTGAAATTAATTTAGAAGAGTTAAGTATTCCTTCTAAATGGATTTTAACTAAACTAAATAACTTAATTATTGATGTTGATACAAACTATGAAAAATTTGAATTTGGTGAAGTTGCAAGAAGCTTATATAACTTTATTTGGAACGACTTTGCAAGTTGGTATGTAGAATTAACAAAAGTTGATTTACAAGCTAAAAATGAATATTATGAATCAACAATGAATGTGTTAGTTTATGTTTTAGAAGCAGTTATTAAATTAGTTCATCCGTTTATGCCATTTGTAACTGAAGAAATTTATCAATCTCTTCCAACTAAGAATAAAGAAAGTATTTGTATTGCAAACTGGCCAACAGTTAATCCTGAATATAATTTTGAAGAAGAATTGACTGTTATGGATTTAGGTTGTGACATTATTAGTAGTGTTCGTACTATTAGAACTGACCTAAATCATCCAATGAGTAAACCAATCACTTTAAATTTAGAGGCACAAACCCTAGTTATTAGTAAAATTGCTTTAATCGAACCATATATTGTTAAGTTCACAAATGCTAAAAAGCTAGTTATTAGTGAGGAAGTTGAAAAAGAAGATACAGTTTCTAAAATTTTGCCGGATGTGAAAATCTTCATTCCTGCAAAAGAATTAATTGATAAGGAAGCTGAAATTCGTCGTTTAGAAGCTGAACTTAATAAACTTAAAGGTGAACTTGAACGTAGCAATAAAATGTTGAGTAATCCAAACTTTTTAAGTAAGGCTAATCCAGAAAAGATTGAAGCTGAACGAACTAAACTTGTTAAGTATGAAGCGACTTACGCTGAAGTTTTAAAACATTTAGAAGAATTAAGAAAATAAAAAGTAGAGGAAAATAAAATGAAAATAGAAAAAATTAAACGTGAAGGATATAATCATATAATTTTAACAAATAGTTGTGGAATGAAAGTTGAATTAAGTGAAGTTGGAGCAAGTATTTATGATATTTTTGTACCTAATAAAAATGGTGAAAGTGTTTCAGTAGTTTTAAAACCTAGTTATATGGAAAATTATAAAAATACATACCATGGTAAAACAATTGGAAGATTTTCTGGTCGTATTGATAAAGGTGTATGTTCTATTGATGGTGTAGTATATAATTTAGATATTAACTGGAATGGTGTGAATTCACTTCATGGTGGATTTTCTGGTTTATCTAGTCAAGTATGTCAAACTGTTGTCAATGATAAAGAAGGTTATACTGAGGTGGTATTCACATATACTGAAGCTGAAGGAATGTTACCTGGTACTGTTATGTATGAAGTACTTTACCATATTATGGAAAATGAAAATGAAATTACTACATATTTGAATGCTACTACAACTAAAAAGACTGTTGTTAACATGACAAATCATACCTACTTTAACCTTTCAGGATCTTGTCAAAATACAATTTTAAACCATAATCTTTATCTACAATGTAGTAAATATACTAGATTAAATAATGAATTAATCACCTTAAGTATTGATCAAGTTAATGAAATTATGGATTTTAGAGATAACCATTTGGTTGGTAAATTTATCGAAGACCCATCATTACAAAATCACACTTCAAGAGGATATGACCACTGTTTTATTAAAGAAGATGAAACTAATCCTTTACTAGCTATTTTAACTGATAATGAAAGTGGAATTAAATTAACTATTTCATCATCTTATCCTGCAGTAGTATTTTACAGTGGATGTTATCCTGATTCATTCCCGTTTAATGATGATAAAGTAAATAATATTAAATATCATGCATTATGTTTAGAACCACAATTTATTCCTAATGGAATTAATATGGAAGGCGTAGATAAAGCACTTTTAGAGCCTAATGAAAAGTATTCACATTATATAAAGTATAGCTTTGAATAATAAAATAAAGGGGCTGTTAAGAAATTAGTTTCTAGCAGCTCTTTTCTTATGTTTATATGTATCGCGAAGGGATTCGTTCTTTCCCTTTTTTCTTTTCTTTGAGATTTCCTTGACAGAATTTTTTTAATCTACAATATGAACAAGATTCTATAACATAAAGATATTTTCCTTTATGTGCATATCTGTCTTCATACATTCGTGTTTTAAGAGCACTCTTATTGTTTAAACAAATTAATTCTCCATTTTCATTAAAGTGATACAAGTCATATGTTTCACCAGAAACTACTCTTGACCAATCGGCAAACTTAATGTAGTTTTCTATATTTTTTTCTATTACATATTGATAATTTTTTAAAGAACCATATCCAGCGTCAGCGCATAACCTTTTAGGATAACAGCCGTATAATTCATAAAATTTATCTATAGCAGGAATAAGTGTATATTGATCAGTCCGATCCTGAGATACATAAAAACTCAAAATAATGCCTTTAGAGACTATAATTTGAAGGTTATAAGCAGCATGAGTATTACTTCCGAGACCTGAATAGTAGTCTGCCTTAAGACACATGGCAGTAGCATCATGATCAGTTTTGTAATATGAATTTCAATTAGGACCACAAATTTCTTCCTTTTCTTCATAGTCTAAAAGCTTAATAAGATAAAAAGATAATAGAAAATAATCTGAAACAATTTTTGGATTTCTAAGGCCTCTACCAACCTTAATATCATCGATATCTATATTTTGTTTTCTTAACATTTCTAACATTTGACTGAGATACATAGCAACTTTTTTAGAGACAAAAGTTTTCTTGTTTTCTTACAACTGGAAATATTGAATAAGCAAATCCCTTATTTTATCATATAAGTTAATTTTAAAAGTTGTAGGCTTATAAACAAACTTATATTTATTAGCATTAGCTTCAATTTTAGTCCCATCAATAAAGCAGTCATCAGTAGGTATTTGGTACTTATTTAATATAGAAGAAGTTATCTTAGCAAAGATAATTTCAAAATGCTTAACAACTACGTTGTTAAGAAACTTAGAAATAGTAACATATGATGGAGTCTCTTGGTTATTAATATATAAAAACCTTAAATCAAATTTTAAACTCTCCTCTATCTTTCTTAAACTTCCTGAATGTTTCGAGAAAGCATATATTATAGAAGCGAATAATCTATATGGATTATAAGAATTTCTTCCACCTAAACTTTTATCTTTTTGGGTTTCTTTGTGGATGATTTCACAACTCAAGATTCCTCTAATAATTTTAAAAATTCATCGATTTTTTCTTTTTCCCCTCTAGGAAGTTCTGCGGTAGGGAATAATCTATCTTGAAATACTGTGAAATATGCCATAAAAACACTCCAATCCACAAATAAATTGTAGCAAAAGTGTAAAAAAAGGCGCAAAAAAAGCTGTCAGAAACTATTTTAGTTTCTTAACAGCACCTTATCTAATACATTTTATTTTCTTCGTTTAGGAAGTTAATGTTTTCTAAAATAAGTTTTGCAATAATTTTTGCTGTTTCATCAATTGCTAGAGTATGCCTAATCATCCAGTCAGTAAGTATTCCAGCGCAACCACTCATCATATATCTAAAAATAAGTTTTGCTCTATTTGATTTAATATTTAAATAATTTGTGATATTTTTTTCGTATACTTGCTCAACACTTCTAAAATAACCTGTTAAGTAATCGTCGGTTAAAATTATACGATATAATTCTATATCTTCATATAACATTTTAAGTAGTGATTCGATATTCTTTGCAAAATTTTCGATATCCTTATTTTGCAAATTAAGAAAAAATTGAGTTATTAATGGCATAAAGCTCACCTTATATTTTGAGATAGTGTCATTAATCATTTCTCTTACCAAATCGTCTTTATTTTGGTAATGAAGATAGAAAGTATTTCGATTTATTAGTGCTTTTTCACATAATTCTTTAATCGACATTTTTTGATACCCGGCAGATTTCGCTAATTCAATAAAAGATCTTTTTATATTATTTTTCGTTTTAATTACTCTTAAATCTTCTTTTTTTTCATTTTTCATTTTAAATAATCTCCTATTTTATAGTTTTTTTATTAACGAATGTATTTTAAAAGACACTTGTCGTTTAATTGTATTTACAATTTCGATTATATATGATAAAATGTTATAGTCAAGCAAAATAAGATTATTTTAAATGATTTATTAAATGATAATGATTAAATTAAATAATTACTAAAATTAATAATGGAGATTTTTTTATGCAAACATTAACAATAAATGGTCAAACTTTTAAAAGTTTATTTATAAATGGACATCAATCACTTGTAAATGATGTCGATAGAATTAACGAACTTAATGTCTTTCCTGTTCCAGATGGTGATACAGGTACAAATATGAAAATGAC
>CAZSIA010000115.1:0-5181 GCA_964606905.1 uncultured Anaeroplasmataceae bacterium
ACGGTTGTATCAATCGCTACTGTATCTAGTATATACGCAAGATTTGTCTCAACAGATAGTACTTCAAATTCACCTTTGGTTGGTAAATTTGATGTAAGTGAATCTTTTTCTACTGAAGAGGAGTTTCCTATTAAAATTAAACCAGGAGATAGTCTAACAAGAACAATAATCATTAATAATAATAGTGATGTTCCTGTTTTGGTTACAGTTGATTTTATTAGGGTAACGGAAAATATACCTTTAACATTTTCTTGTACGCCAACTGTAGTTAGCGCGAATACTATGAATGCAGAAGTTATTATTACAATAAGTTGGGATTTGGCTAATTCTTCACCTGAATATGCAGAGATGGTTGATGTTATTAAATTAAAGATTACAGCTAAACAAACACAATAGTTTTAAGATTACGATGGAGTGATGATTATGAAGAATTTTTTTCTAAAATTTAATAATAAAAAAGTTTTTCTAATTATTGCTTTAGTTCTTATTTTGGCAGGTAGTTTAATTGGAGGAACTTACGAATATTCTGTTTATAAAAGCGAAACGGATACTTATATTGAAGCATATAATTTCTATTTTGATAGTGATTATCTAACTGAAGATGGTGAAGTTTATATGTTAAGTGTTGATACTAAATCGGTTACTTTTGAACTTAGGAATTTTGCAGACTCTCTAAGGTGGTCTGAAAATGATATAGAATATACGGTTAGTTCAACTGGTGGATCACTTAATATTACTAGCGGAACCTTAGATAAAGGAGAAAAATCTGTAGTAAAAATTACTCTTGAAGGTTTGGTAAATGGTGGGGAATACACTATAACTGCTAAGGGGTCAGCTGGTTTTGAAAAAACACTTTCTGCGACTTTTAAAGTTAGAAATTTAGAAGATGGTTTTTATAAATATATAAATGAAGTTGATCCATATGTTATTCTAACTGTTTGGACTGAAAATATTAGTGGAGAAGTGACAATTTTATTTCCGAGTGGATTAATTCCTGATAACACTTGTGAAGGAATGGAAAATGTAAAAACAAATGAAGGTAGTTTTACTGTTTCATTAGGTGTTTATTCGTCATTTGAATTTAGATTTTTTAAAACTTCAAACTATGATGATACAAATGATTTTACAGTTACGATGGTTTTAGATGATAAAACTATTACTGCAATATTAAATAATAATTTAAATTAAAGCATTAAAACAATTTGAAAGGATGTGAACAATATGAAAAATATAATTAAAAAAATATTTTTATCTTTAATAATTTTATTTGTTTTTCTATGTTCATATCACACAAAAGTACTTGCTGATGATTCATCATATATTTATTTTGATTTAAGTGCTGGTCAAGTATCGATTAGTAATTCTACATATTCCGGTTATATTTATAAAACTACGAATGAAACAACAGAAACAATTACAATTACTGGTACTCATAATAATACTAATAAGTATTATGTTTATCAATCTACTGCAGCTAATAGAAGTACAACTGGTTTAGTTAACGATGAGTTTATTCTTCCAGTTTATTCTGAAGTTATGGTTGAAGGTAAAACTTGGAGTGAATATATAACTAATAATAAAGATGTTTTAGACGTTATTGATAAATGGAGTTCTCAAACTTCAGGTGTTAGAGAATCAACAAAAAATAATATTTTAATTTCTGTTGCAGGAAAAACTTGTGATCTTACAATCGATAATATTTGGTCGACTTATCAAAGTGCATCAAATGGTCTTAATGGTGGTGGAATAAGTATTAACGGTGCTAATACTAAAAATACCCATGTTATTGTGAAAATAAAAGGTGATAATAGATTGGGTAATGTTAGATATTATTGTAGTGATTATATAGGAAGTTCTCTAACATTTACAAGCCACGATGGTGATAATAACACTAATGGTTCACTGACTGTTATTGGCAATCAAGCATTAACTAGAAGTAATGGTTATTATACGACCGTAGAAGGAAATAGTTATAACATCGCTGAGAATCATTGGGATTCAGTAATTGGTGGAACTGATAGCTATGATAGGGTTTATGGTTTATATATAAAAGGTGCCACTATTTATGCTGGTGCTACTGCACGTGAAAACTGTACTGCCATCGGTGGTGGTGGTAACGGTATGGGTAACGTTATTATTAGTGGTGGTAATGTTACTGCGGTTAGTGAAACAACTGGTACTGCAATAGGTGGTGGAATTGCTCATACTAGTACAGGTGGTACAAGTGATGTACAAATTTCTGGTGGTAATGTATATGCATATAATTTTGGTCAACCTGCTCGTGATGTTATAAAAGATTTTGGAACGACTAACGCAGATATTATAGAAGCTGCAAGTCATATTGCTGGAACTGCAATTGGTGGTGCTAGTTCGATTAAAAGTTCAGGAAATCAAAAAGATGCTCTAGTTACAATTAGTGGTGGCTATGTCTATGCAGAAAGCTTGGGTGGCTGTGCTATTGGTGCGGGAAATAGCGTGACAACTACTGCTGGTAATGCCAAAATAAATATTACTGGTGGAACTGTTATAGCCAATAGTAAAGGTGGAACCGTAACATTTAGTGATAATTCAACGTTTATTGTTAACCCTGGTGTTTCTATTGGTGGTGGAACCGGCGGTATTAATGGTGATGGAGGAAGCGCCACTATTAATATTAGCGGTGGTACTATTAAAACTGGTTCTATCGGCGGAGGTGGAACTAGAAATACTAACGGTACAATTGGATATGCTTATATAGATATCTCTGGTGGAGATATTTCTGGACAATTTATCATGGTTAAAGGTAGTGATAAAGCTTGTAAGTTCAATATGACAAATGGTATTATTCATGATAGTAATACTAGTGATACTGATTTTGTTAAATTACAAGAAAATGGTGGAGCCGTTTATATGGATGACCCTAAAGGTGTTGCTACTATTAGCGGTGGTACTATTGATAATTGTACTGCTTTAAATGGTGGAGCCATTTATATGACTGCTGGTATATTAACTTTAAGTGATGAAGGTATAATTTCTTCTTGTAGTGCTAGTGATTTAGGTGGTGCAATCTATCTTGGAAAAACTGGTGATATAAAAGGTACTTTCACTATGACTGGTGGTAGTATTAGTGGTAATAGTGCTACAGAAGATGGTGGAGCTATTTATCTTGATGGTGGGGACGCTACTATTAGTGGCGGTACTATTGATCTAAATCAAGCAAAAAATGGTGGTGGAGCATATTTAGCAGGTGGAACGCTAAATATCTCAAATGGTATATTCAAACAAAATGTAGCGACTATTAATGGAGGCGGAGCTTACGTTAGTGGTGGTAATATAAATATGACTGGTGGTTCTTTTGAAGAAAATGGCGCCTTAGAAAATGGAGGCGGTATTTACCTAACAGGTGGGTCACTAGTAATGACAGCAGGTAGTTTTACTAATAATGCGGCCGTTAAAAATGGAGGCGGAGCTTACCTTAGTGGTGGGGACTTCACATTAAATGGTGATAATGCATCATTTAATGGAAATTATGCTAATAATAATGGTGGAGGAGTATTCCTAACAGGTGGTAAACCAAATCTATACAAAGGTTCGTTAATTGGTAACATTGCTTTTAATGATGGTGGCGGTATATATATTGATAGACAACAAGTAATACTTGCGCCAACGGGGGATGTTATAATTAGTCAAAATAAGGCTGGCTATGATAAAGATGGTTTAGAAGGTAGCGAATTAGGACGAGGTGCTGGTATTTTCATTGGTGGAGATGAAGATACAACTGCATCTTTTTCTGTAGATAGCCAAAGTACAGGATTTGTATTAATAACACAAAACAAAGCTAAAGACTTTGGTGGTGGTGTTTGTATTAATATTGGTAACTTCATCGTTGATAAAGATAATATTACTGTAGGTAAGAATAGTGCTAAAAGCGGTGGTGGTGTTGCCGTTTTGGCTGGTAACTTTACATTATCTGCTGGTACTATTGGTGGTGTTGATTTAACAAATAGTGCTGATAATGGTGGCGGTGTATATGTTAGTGGTGGAGATGCTTTAATTACTAATGTTGGCTCAATCGCTAATAATAAAGCAGAAATTAATGGTGGTGGCGTTTACGTAGCTAACGGAAATGTGACTATGATTGGTGGATTAATTGATTCTAATACTGCCTCAACTGGCGATGGTGGTGGCGTTTATGTTTCTGCACTTGGTAATAATGTAAATGTTAGAATATTAAGTGGTTCAATCACTAATAATACTTCAAGTGAAAATGGTGGAGCTATTTCAGTTGTAGGAGCAACAGAAGGTAGCGAAACTATTACAGTTACTATTGGTGTAGATGAAAATCACTTTGATAGCGATGGAAATTTTATATCATGTGAACATGGTGATGCTGGCTATAGTTCTCAAACTTGTCCGATTGTTAAAGGAAATGAAGCACAAGGAAAAGGTGGAGCTGTATATATTACAGGTGGTAGCCAAACTTATTTAAATATTTATTGTTTAGTAGAAGAAGATAATGCTTCATTAGATGATAAAGAAAGAAGTAATTTCATGATGGTTGAAGGTGGTACAATTGTTATCTCAACACGTGAAAATAATGATACTTCTAAACCAGCAACTAATGGTAATAGTGTTATTTCTGACTCGCTTCACGTTAAGGCTGGTTCATTAGATATATATGGTTCAATGGATAATCCTTTATTTGAAGATTCGATTACAGTTGATATTACAAGGGAAGAAGACCACTTTGGTGATCATCGTACTCAAACAACTGATGGAACTAAATATTATAAGTTACAATATTTTGAAAACTTTACAGAAGCTTCTGGTCTTGTAACTGGTGAATACACAGTATATCAATATAAAGAAGGGGAAACAATTACAATATCTGGTGTTGTATTTAGTCACCCTGGTTATGAAATTATTGGTTGGTTTACTGATCCTAATGGTGGCGGAACGATGTATGAAGTTGGTGAAGAATATATTTTCCATGAAGATTTGAAAATTTACGCTATATGGAAGTCGCATAGTTATTATATTGAATTTGATCCTAATATTCCTGATGGTGTTACATATGAAGGTTCAATGGAAAAAATTCTTTGTACATTTAATACACCATATGATTTACCTTTAAATGAATATCTTTATTCTGGTCATATTTTTACTGGATGGATAGATAGTAAAGGTAATACTTATAAAAAC
>CAZSIA010000116.1:0-5135 GCA_964606905.1 uncultured Anaeroplasmataceae bacterium
CACTAGGAAATAATAATCCAATTAGATATAAAGGATATTATTATGATAGTGAAACGGGATTATTTTGGTTATCCTCAAGGTATTATTCACCTGAACTTTGCAGGTTCATCAGCCCAGATTCTGTAGATTATTTAGAACCAGAATCTATCAACGGATTAAACTTATATGCCTATGCTAAAAATAATCCGATTATGTATTATGATCCTAGTGGTCATTCAGCAATTTTAGTAATTGGATTATTAGTTGGTTCATTCATTGTAGGAGCTGGAGCTAGTGTAGTAAGTCAAGGCTTAACTTATGGATGGGATGAAATTAATTATTGGCAAGCTGGAGTGGATGGATTATTTGCTTTAGGTTCAACCGCATTAGCAATGACAGGAATTGGAGCTTTAGCTTCTGCTGGGATAGGTGCTGTTGCTGGTTGGTCACAATATGCAATTGGCTCAGCGTTCCACGGAGAAGATTTGACATTACTCGGTTCCTTAACAGCAATTGGATTAGGAGCTATTGGTGGTGCAATAAGCGGGGCCGGTGCTAGAAATAGTGCTAATATTGCTTCAAGTATGAAATTAACTGGTAAAGGAGCTAGTGCTGTTAAGGCTATTACTACTGCATCTAATAGATATTTGGCTGGAGAAATTTCTATGAAAGGTCTTCAAGCAACTACTAGATTGTGGGGGAATGTAGCTTTAAATGCAGTGCAAGATGCTATCGCACCGACAATTAGAAGTTTAATGATTAAAGGCACTATTGCTATTACTGGATGGACTGTGGCAACTGTTGGAATTAACTATGGATTGTCATACTTGTATTAAACATAAATGGAGGGAAATATGGGAACAAATGAAATTATTGTGTTTTTTATCTGCATATTAGTAGTCTTATTTATGCATTTTATAAATTTGATTTTTGGAAGCAAACATGATTGTTATTTTTCAGATAACACTATAAAAAAAATTACTGTTCCTAAAAAGTCGTTTTTAAGAAAATTAGTTATATTTAAAGAAGGGAAAATGACTAATCCACCATTTCTTTATATAAGAGTAATGCCTTATTTAATACAATTATTTATTGTGATTGTTAGTACAGTTTTATTCCTTATTGATCAATTTTCAATAGATTTCATTCCAAGTATTGTATTTATGTTTATTGGTTATGGTACTTTAGGAACATATGTAATTTATGAATTGTTCTTAATTTTCTTATCTAGAGGATTAAAACTGTAAAAAAATTAAATGATATAATGAGTAAGAATTAAAAAATAAATAATTAATAAATGGACTTTTGACAAAACTTATTCATTTATAATTTGGCGAATCTGCTTCATTATTTGTAGGTTCGCTTTTCTTTTTCATAAATGAGTGGGATTAATAAAGCAAAATATGTTGATTTATTGAAAAAATGTGATATAATTAATTGTATGCGGAAGGTGTGCAATATAATTCACATTATTTATTATGAGGTGTTAAATTATGGCGAATAAACTTACCTATATAAGTCTGTTTAGTAGTGCAGGAGTTGGTTGCTTTGGATTCAAACAAAATGGATTTGAGTGTATTGCGACTAATGAATTAATTGAAAGACGTTTAAATATTCAAAAAATCAATAAAAAATGCAAATATGAATCTGGATATATTTGTGGTGATATTACGAAAGTAGATACTAAGGAGCAATTATATGATGAAATTTACTTTTGGAAAAATAAGGAAAAAATAAATGATGTCGATGTGGTTATTGCTACCCCTCCTTGTCAAGGAATGTCGGTTGCTAATCATAAGAAGAATTCAGATGATATAAAAAGAAATTCGTTGGTGATTGAATCAATTAATATAATTAATACAATAAAACCTAAATTTTTCATTTTTGAAAATGTTCCTGCTTTTATGAAAACTATTTGCACAGATGTAGATGGTAATAATAAAAGTATTGAAGAAGCAATTCAAATGCATTTAGGAGATAGTTACAATTATTTTAGTCAAATTTTAAATTTTAAAAATTATGGTGGAAACTCAAGCAGAACGAGAACTTTAGTAATTGGGGTAAGAAAAGATTTTTCAAGTTTTATATCTCCGATTGATTTGTTTCCATCGTTTAAATCCGAAAAGACTTTAAGAGAAACGATTGGTCATTTACCATCTTTGAAAAACCCTTATGATTTTATGCCTGAAGATATATATCATAATTTTAGATATTATGATCCACTTATGCGTTCTTGGATTTCTAATCTTAAAGAAGGACAATCTGCATTTGATAATGATATTTTAGAAAATAGACCTCACCATATTGTTAATGGGGTTAGAGTTGAAAATGTTAAAAAAAATGGAGATAAATATACACGACAATATTGGGACAAAGTTGGAGCTTGTATTCATACTAGAAATGATCAACTTGCTAGCCAAAATACTATTCATCCCGTAGATGATAGAGTGTTTAGTATAAGAGAATTAATGGAACTTATGACTATTCCTTATGAATTTAAATGGAGTTCAGTTTCTTTAGAAGATTTAAATAAAATGTCTAGAGAAGAAAAGATTAGATTCATGAAAAAAGAAGAAATAAATATTCGTCAATCAATAGGGGAAGCAGTTCCAACAGGTGTGTTTAAAGAAATAGCAAAAAATATAAAAGAGTTTATTGGCAAAAAAAATCTCACAATGAGAGAGATTGTTGAGTTGATTGATGATAATAAATTGTATGAAAATGGTAATATTGTTACTTTTGTAAAAAATAATTTTGATAGTTTTAATTATTCAACATTATGCAAAATAATTGAGTATTCAAACGCTAAGCGTAATGAACAATCCGCTTTTTATACTGATAAATTTTTAGTGGATACAATTATTAATTATTTACCAGAGTTTGAAAAAGAAGTTTTACATATATTAGAACCTAGTGTTGGTGCAGGGAATTTTATACCATCTATAATAAAAAAATATTCTAATAAAGAAATATATTTTGATTTAGTTGATATCGATGAAACTGCTATCGAAACATTAAAAGTTATTACAAAAAAACTAAAAACAACAAGAATACATTTTAATTTAATTAATTCTGATTTTTTGAAATATAATTTCACTAAAAAATATGATTTGGTTATAGGGAATCCACCATTTACAAAGATTTCAAAAAAAGATAAGTTTGATTTAGATATAAAATTATTTGATAATTTAGCTTCAAATAATTTAGCTTCATATTTTATAGAAAAATCTTGTAAAATAGGTGATTATGTATCGATGATTATGCCAAAGAATTTGTTAAATACTCCTGAATATAAAGATACTAGAAAATATTTAAGAGGTTTAAAAATAGATTCAATTATTGATTTTGGTGAAAATGGATTTAAAGGAGTTTTAGTTGAAACAATTTGTCTCAATATATCAACAAATGAAAAACCAAGTTCCACTTTAATTAAGTCCATTACATTAAAGAAAGAAATGAGTCAAAAACAATCGTATATATTTGACGAAAAAATGCCGTATTGGATTTTATATAGGAATGAGTATTTTGATAAATTTTATAATCAAATGACATTTGATATATTTAATGTGTTTAGAGATAGACAAATAACAAGTTCTATATTATTAGATTCTGTTGAATCAAATAATGTGCGTGTAATTAAATCACGCAATATTAGCGATAACGGAAAAACAATTATTGATATAGCCGGTTATGATGGTTATGTATCTATTGATAAACTAAAATCATTAGAAGTAGCCAAATATATTGATAGAGATGATGTTTTTTTAACACCAAATATGACATATAAAACTCGTGTTATGAAAAAAGAAAAAGGTTATATTGTCAATGGTTCTGTTGCAATATTAATTTTAAATAAAGACATTGATATTATGGAGGAAGATTTATTATTTTTCTCTAGTGATGATTATAGAGGATTTATGCAAATTGCAAGAAATTATCAGACCAGATCATTAAATATTGATTCTAATTCGGTTTATTTCTTCGGAATAAGAAACAATATGGGAGGTAGTAATTATGAAATGGTTAACCATAAACGAAGTTAAAAACTTTTTAAATACTAAAAATTATGATATTAGATTATCAGGCAATGCGAGATGGATTGATCAAAAGTGTACACCTGATGTAATAACAATTATCTCTGATTGTATTTTGTCTTTGGTTGATGAAAAAGAAGAGGGATATCAATTTAATTCTTCTGAAGTATGGCACAATGAATATACAGAAAATAATGTTTCTGAAATTTTTAAAAAGCCAAACCCTAATTTAGCGTCAGCTAAAAATGAGTATGATAAATTTTTTTCGCAGCCTTTAGAATTATTGGCGTATTCTGGGATTTTAAAAAAGATAAAAGTAGGCAACAAGAATTTTTATTCGGTTGAAGAATATGATATCTTAAGATTTTTATCGTTAAGAGAAATGAATAGTCTTAATTTTTTATATTATTATTGCGAAAAAGTATTAAAAGATTCGGGATTATATGATGTTTTTTATGACTTTTTTGAAAATCCTAATAAACATACATATAACATTCTTAAAAATACATTTGTAAATTTTTGTATAGATAACACACCTATAAATAAGCCAACGGAACCGAGAAGAATATTTACTAAAATTATTAACCCTTTAGCTTTTAAAAAAAGTAAACCTGGTTCTGAAAAAGGATATTTTTCAAAAGATGTAATTACATATGATATGCTTATGTATAATCGAGATAATTTTAGAGATATGCATTCTGCAAAACCAAAAAACGTCACTAGAAAAGATTATGGTGAAACAAGAACTGAAAATAGCTATTTTAATTATTTAATAGTTAGAGCGAAGAAGTATGTTAAACTTTATAATGACGAAAACAATTTTGGACATTCTGAAATTTATGATGAAAACCACCAATATGATGTGGCTAGTCACATGCACCATATTTTCCCTAAAGAAGATTTTCCTAGTATATCTGCATATTATGAAAATTTAATTGCTTTGACTCCAACTCAACACTTAAATTATGCGCATATTAATGGGAATACTAGAACAATATCAAAAGATTATCAATATATTTGTTTGATGGCAAAAACCGGAACAATTAAACAATCTTATGAGTTGAATTTAGGTTTTTATGAATTTTACAAATTTATGGAAGTTTTAAGTGTGGGTTTAGAAAA
>CAZSIA010000117.1:0-5131 GCA_964606905.1 uncultured Anaeroplasmataceae bacterium
TGTAGCTAAAAAGAGCGGTGTTATTTTAGAATATGCTGTATTTAGTGGTACAAAATTAGTTAGTACTAACCAATATGTTACTAAAGGGGAAGTATTAATAAGTGGACAAGCTAAAGGATATGTTTTAGCTACTGTATATGAACAAATTACGATTGAAGTTTTAAAAGAAAGTAATATCATAGCATATACAGGTGATGTTATAAATTATAATCAAGTTAAAATTTTTAATAAGCTTTTTGATATTAGTAAAAAAGAAAATTATTTAACAAGCGATCTTAAAACGAAGGTCTTATTTAATATTCCATATATATTCAGTGTAAATAAAATTGAAGAATACGAAAAAAATGATATAATATATACATATGATAAAAAGAGTGCGGTTAGTTACGCAACTACTATTATTGAAGATGATTTTACTAGACGTAAGGTTTTAAATGATGAAAAGATTTTAAGAATTGAAGATTTAGTTACAATTGAAGATAATAAATCATTTAAAATTACTTTCTTAGTAAAAAAGATAGAATCGATTGGAGAATTTAAAAAGAACGTATGAAGTTAAATGTATTAATCGAAGACTTAAAAGATCAGCAAAACATAAGCGGAATAAAAGATAATAATTTAAGGGCTATTGAAGAAATTTTATCATGTGAAATTAGTATACGTGGTGATAGTATTTATGTGAATGCGAAGGAAGAAGATATCTTATTACTTGAAGAATTATTTACGCTATTAAATGATATATCGAAACTTAATTATGTGATTAATGAACGCGATATTATTTACATTTGTAATTCTCTTAAAAATGGGAATAAAAATGATCTATTAGATCTATATATTAAACCACTTACAGTAGGAAAAAAGATTACAGGAAAAGATGTAGTGCCTAAAACATTAAATCAAAAAAGATATGTTTTAAATTTAATGAATAAAGATGTAATCTTTGGTGTAGGTCCAGCTGGGACTGGTAAAACTTATTTAGCTGTAATGTACGCAGTAAGCCTACTTAAAGAAGGAACAGTAAAAAAAATTATTTTAACTCGTCCAGCGGTTGAAGCTGGCGAATCACTAGGTTATTTACCAGGTGATTTAAAAGAAAAAATTGCTCCATATTTAAGACCACTTTATGACGCTTTATATGATGCATTAGGTTATGAACAAACTAATTTATTAATTGAAAAAGAAGTTATTGAAATTGCACCTCTTGCTTATATGCGCGGTAGAACATTAGAAGGGGCTTGTATTTTATTAGATGAGGCACAAAATACTACAACAAAACAAATGAAGATGTTTTTAACAAGACTTGGTTTTAAATCGAAAATGATTATTACAGGTGATATTAGTCAAATTGATTTACCTAAAGGAGTTAAATCAGGTTTAGTTGAAGCAATTCAGATTTTAAACGATATTAAGGAAATTGGAATAAGTTTATTTACAAAAGATGATGTAATTAGACATCTTTTAGTAGCTAAAATTTTAGCAAAATATGAACAATTATAAGAAGGAGAAAAACAACTATGAACAACCCACAAATTAAAATTATTTTAGCAGATGGAAGAGAAATTAATGCAGAACTTTATCCTGAAGTAGCACCGATTACAGTGGCTAATTTCTTACAACTTATTGACCAAAGATATTTTGATGGTGTAATTTTCCATCGTGTTATTGACCGTTTTATGATTCAAACTGGTGGATATTATATTGAAGGAAATACATTAATGGAAAAAGAAGGGGCTAAGACAATTAAAGGAGAATTCGCCTCAAATGGTGTTGAAAACAATCTAAAACATAAATTAGGTGTATTATCAATGGCAAGAACAAGTGACCCTAATAGTGCTTCATCACAATTTTTTATATGTAGTGCTTCATGTGCTCATCTTGATGGTGCTTATGCAGCCTTTGGTAAAGTTACTGATGATTTAAGTATCGCAAATGTGTTAGATATCAGTCATGTTCAAACAACAAATATTGGATATGGATTTGCTGATTTTCCTGTAGAACCAATCGTGATTAAGTCAATTGTAAGAAATAATTAATTAAGTACTTTAAAAAAAATTAAAAATGGTTTAAAATATTAGTATAAAAATTAAAAGGAGAAAAGATTATGGAAAAATGGTATAACAGTCAAAATTTATTAGTTAAATTATTATTATTACTTATTCCTGGCGTTAACTATGTAGTTGAAATTTTAATTCGTTGGGGTCAATGGTCTAAAAAGCAAAGCTTGCCTAGATTAGTATTAGCAATTATTGCTACTGTTCCTACAGGTATTGCTTTAGGTTATATTGACTTAGTTGTAGTATTATTAACTGGTAAAGTATTAACTTTAGATTAATTTTTTATTTTAATATTTAAGCAGGTGAATCTTCACCTGTTTTTATTTGTTTAAAAACCAAAATATTGAAATAGTAAATAATATTTGCTAAAATATTATCACTAGAGGGTATGATAAAATGAAAATAAACTTTGTAAACGAAACAAAAAAAGATGTGAAACAATATAAACAATTGATTAGAAGAGTTTTTAAATTTATAAAAGATGACAGATTTTTTAATATTATCTTTGTAGATGGTGATAAAATTCAACAAATTAATAATGATTATCGTGGTATAAATAAGGTTACCGATGTAATAACTTTTGCTTTAATGGAAAATCAAGAAGAAATATTTATGGAAGCAAATGAAGAATTAGGTGATGTTTTTATTTGTTTAGATAAAGCATTCCTGCAAGCTGAAGAATATGGACATGGGGTTGAAAGAGAAATTGGTTTTTTAGCTGTTCATGGTTATCTTCATTTAATTGGTTATGATCATTTGAGTGAAGAAGATGAAAAAGTAATGTTTGATAAACAAGAAGAAATTTTAAGAAAAGCTAAATTAACAAGAGGTGAGGGATAAAAATGAAAAATTTAATGGAAGCTGCTGTTAAAGCAATGGAAAATGCGTATGTGCCATACTCTAAATTTAGGGTTGGTGCGGCACTGTTATTAAAAGATGGAAGAGTAATTACAGGATGTAATATTGAAAATGCTAGTTATGGATTATGTAATTGTGCTGAAAGAACCGCTTTATTTAAAGTTTATTCAGAGGGTATTACAAAAGATGATATTGTAGCAATGAGCGTAGCTGGTGCGACTGAAACACCTATTTCACCATGTGGTGCATGTAGGCAAGTCATGGCCGAATTATTAAATTCAGACACACCTATTTATCTAACTAATTTAAAAGGTGATGTCAAACGAGTTTGTGTAAAAGAATTATTACCTTATTCATTTAGTGGAAGTGATTTATAAGATATGAGAAGTGGTTTTGTAGCAATTATTGGTAGACCAAATGTTGGTAAAAGTACCTTTTTAAATACAGTTATTGGTAAAAAAATAGCAATTATGAGTAATAAACCGCAAACTACGAGAAACACAATTAGCGGTGTTTATACAACATTGGATACTCAAATTATTTTTATAGATACACCTGGTATTCATAAACCTCATAATGAACTTGGCGCACGAATGACTAAAAGTGCTTATCAATCTACACGCGGAGTTGATGCAATTTTATGGATGATTAGTGCTAAAGAGCATTTTACTTTAGGTGAAGAAATGATTTTAGATAATATTAAAAACACAAATACTCCTGTTTTCTTATGTATTAATAAAATTGATTTACTGAAAAATAAAAATGAAATTGATAAAATTATTTTAGAATATAAAGATAAGTTTAACTTTAAAGGTATTTATCCAATAAGTGCATTAGAAAACCAAAATATTGTTCATGTCTTAAATGATATTAAAGAAATCTTACCAGAAGGACCGCAATATTATCCTACTGATATGATTACTGATCATCCGGAACGTTTTTTAATTGCGGAAATCATTCGTGAAAAGGTATTACAAAATACTGAAGAAGAAGTTCCTCATAGTGTTGCGGTCGTAGTAGATTTGCTAAAGAAAAACGAAGAAAATCCGAAAATTATAGATTGTTATGCTTCAATTTATGTTGAACGTAAAAGTCAAAAAGGTATTATTATTGGTGCTGGTGGACAAATGCTTAAGAAGATTAGTAGCCAAGCGCGTAAAGATATTATTAATATTTTAGGAAGTAAAGTTTATTTAGAAGTTTGGGTAAAAGTTAAGGAAGATTGGCGCAATCGTGAAAACGCATTAAAAGCATTAGGATATGGAATTGACAATTTTTAGTATGTATTAATCTTTAATTTCTTCTAACAATAGTTATGAAGGTGTTAATAGATGAAAGAAAAATTGTTTTTAAAATTCCGTAAGAGTGGTAAAATTGATGACTACTTAAAATACAAAGAAGAGATTTCTAAGGAGTTAACAAATAAAGATGTTAAAAAAGAGACAGGGAATAATTCTAAACTCAATAGATTACAAGGAAAATCATAAAATTATTTATATCTTAACCGTAGATGGTAAGGAAAGTTTTTTAGTTATGCGTGCTAAAAGAATTAAAGAAGGCTTAATTAATGATACGCAAAACTTGACACTTATTGAATTTGAGATAGAAGATAAAGGCTCTTTAGTGAAAGCAAAAAACATCGAAGTTTTAGAATATTACAATGAAATAAAAAATGATTTAAAGCGATTTAGTGTTGCTTCATATGCATTAGAATTGATTTATCGAATGATATCAGAGGCTGAACATTCTGAAATACTATATCGATTATTATTAGAATTTTTAAATCAAATATCAAAACGTAAAGACTTAAAATTTCTATTATTAGAATTTAGAATAAAGATGTTATATTTTTTAGGTATTCAACCACAATTTAAGATGTGTTGTCACTGTGGTGATGTTAATGACTTAGTTGGGCTATCGATATCGCATGGTTCAATGGAATGCGTTAATCATACTTCAAGTGATAATATTGGTATAACGGCTACAAAAATTATTAATTTACTATATTATGATAAATCATTTGAAATTGTGATTAAAGAAGATGAAGCGATTGATATTGTCTCTAATATTATTGATTCTTATTATGAAAAACATCAATATTATGGTCTTAAAAGTAAAGTTATGTTAGAAAAATTAGGGTGCTATTAATGCACTCTTTTTATTTTATAAATAGTAGTAATTATATAATCGAAAGAATGATATAATAGAAGAAAATAAAA
>CAZSIA010000118.1:0-5074 GCA_964606905.1 uncultured Anaeroplasmataceae bacterium
AACTGGAGCTTCTTCTTCAGCTTTAACTGGACGTACATAGAAAGGAACAGTTACACATAATTGTGTTTCTGGATCGAAGAAGTGACATTTTTCCATATCGATAGCTAATTTTAATTCATCACCAATATGGATATCAGCTCTTGCAGCAACTGCAGCACATACATGAGAGTTATTCATATCGAAGTGAACATTAGTAGTTGCACCTAATAATTCTGCTACATCAACAGTGATGCTAACAACGTTTTTGCTTGTTTTAATGTGATCTTCATCATCATAAATGTCTTCTGGTCTAATACCAAAGATAACATCTTTTCCTAATAAACCATCATTTTTAAGCGCTTCGAATTTAGCTTGAGGTACATATAATTTATGTCCATCAGGAGTAGTGAATACACCATCTTCGCCAACAACACCATGGACAAAATTCATAGATGGAGTTCCGATGAATCCTGCTACGAATACATTGATTGGATTGTCATAAATTTCTTTTGGTGCACCAACTTGTTGGATATAACCATCTTTCATAACAACGATTCTACTTGCCATAGTCATCGCTTCAATTTGGTCATGAGTTACATAAATAGTAGTTGTAGCTAAAGAATTGTGTAAACGAATTAATTCTGATCTCATTTGTACACGTAATTTAGCGTCTAAGTTTGATAATGGTTCGTCCATTAAGAATACTTTTGCATCACGAACGATAGCTCTACCTAAAGCTACACGTTGACGTTGACCACCTGATAAAGCTTTTGGTTTACGTTGTAAATAAGGAGTTAATCCTAATTTTTCAGCTGCATCTTTAACTTTTTGATCAATGATATCTTTTGGAACTTTTCTTAATCTTAAACCGAATGCCATGTTTTCATAAACTGTCATATGTGGATATAACGCATATGATTGGAATACCATCGCGATGTTACGGTCTTTTGGTGCTACATCGTTCATTAATTGATCATCGATGTATAATTCACCTGCAGTAATATCTTCTAACCCTGCAATCATACGTAATGTAGTTGATTTACCACAACCAGATGGTCCTACAAATACGATGAATTCTTTGTCTTGGATGTCTAATGTGAATCCAAAAACTGCTTGAACGTTGTTGTCATAAACTTTATCAACGTTTCTTAAACTTAATGTTGCCATAATTTTCCTCCGATTTTTTAATCTATAATTTTATTATAGCCACAAATAAAATAAAAAAAATGTGCAAGATGCACAAATTTTAAATAATATGATAAATAATAAACGCATTTTTAAATTTTTTAATATCATACCCAGTATTTAAAATAAACTTATCTATCTTATTCATCACTGTATTACGATGCATATAAAGCTTATTAGCTGCTTTTGAAATATTCATATTGCAATCTAAATAAGTTTTAATGACATTTTTCATTTGATAATCATCATAATATTCCTTCAAAATATTTTTAGCTACAATACTAGAAATTATTTTATGTTTAATCAAATCAGCCTCAGAAACATACAGTTTATTAGTTTCTAAAAGTTTATTTTTATTATCAAAAATATAAAGAGAATATTCATTTTTATCAATTCCATCATATAACTCTCCACTTTCAAAAAGTGTCGCAGTCACATAAAAGTCTTCATTTAAGCTCTGAATAATTTCTTCAAAATCAATTTCACAGGCAGCATCAAAGAAAACAGTTAAAACTCTGTCATTATAAATTGGATTAATATAATTACCAATCAACCCTTTAAAAAAATCACACAACATCAAAATTAATGATTCTTTAGGTATTGATTTAAAAATAACTGAAACAAATTTTTCTTTACTCATATTCCCGCCTCAGAAATTATTTTAGCATACTTTTTCAAACAATTAAATTTCTAATTTAATAATTCAGATATTTTTGAAACAAAATTTGACACTTCTTCGAATGTTGTCTTAAAATTACAAACAAAACGAATAACTTTTTCACTACCTAAATCTTCCCACAATTCAAAAGTAGCAATTTCTTTTAATTTATCACATAAACTATTTGATACAATTGGAAAAATTTGATTAGTTACACACTTTTGTTCAAATTTTATTCCTAATCTTACTAATTCATCATATAAGTACTTAGCACAATCATTTGCACCTTTAGCTAATTTTAAATATAAATCATTAGTAAATAACACTTCAAATTGAATACCAGTTACAAACCCCTTAGAATACAATCCGCCATTTTGTTTAATAGAATAACGGAAATTATTTTTAAAATCATCATTAACAATAACTACAGCTTCTCCTAATAAAGCACCATTTTTTGCAGCCCCAATATAAAAGACATCGCTATAATGTGCTAAATCATTAATAGTAACCATACCAGTAGATATAGCGGCTCCTAAACGAGCTCCATCAACAAAAAGATACAAATTATTCTCTTTACAAAATTGATACAAGTCCCTAAGTTCATCCACACTATAAACACTACCAGTTTCAGTAGATTCTGATATATATAGCATCCTAGGAAGTACCATATGTTCATCAGTATGAGTTTTTAAGCATTTTTTTACATCAGAAACGTTAACTTTACCATTATGACTATCAACACAAACCACTTTATGTCCAGTTGCCTCAATTGCACCAGTTTCATGAACATTAATATGACCAGTTGTAGCGCAAATGACAGCTTCATACGGTCTTAAAATATGAGAAATTACCGTTTTATTTGTAAGTGTTCCTCCTACAAAAAAATGAATATCAACATCAACACCATTAATGTGTTTTTTAATAAGTTCTTTAGCATTAGCCGAATGATAATCTAATCCATAAACACCATTAGCTTCATCTTTATATTTCATAATTGCGTTTAAAACTTCATCATGAGCTATATAACAATAATCATTTTTAAAATTAAACATAAAAAAAATACCTCCAGAGTAACTAACTAGAGATATTATATCACATTTTTATTTTTTAATAGAATAGTTTTGATCTAATATTGAACTTTCAAAAATTGTTTTCTTCTGATTCTGAAAATTTTTCAAAGCATTATGAATTTGTTTTTCAAGTAAAGACAAAATTTTATCTTGGAACAAATAATAAGCTAAAGAGCCTGGAGTTGTATTTATTTCATTTACTAATACATCTTCATCAACGATTATATAATCAATTCTAACAATTCCACTCAACTCAAAAATACGATAGATATTCTTAGTTATAATAGATATTTTATCAATCAAACCCTCATCTGTTATAAACGCGTGTTTTTTAGGAGTTTTGCTAGTTAAATATTTATCATCAAAGCTTAAAATATCTTCACTCTTAAATACTTCTTCAACATTAGAAAGAATTACTTCATCATTAAAAAAATAAGCAGCTTGATTATATTCTTTAAAGTTTTTTATAAATGGTTGAATGACTATTTTATCATCAAACATAAAAGCATCCTTACACTTTAAAATTAATTCATCATAGTTATTAATTTTAGATATTCCAATTGATGAACCAAGTCTAGCAGGCTTAACAATCAAGGGATAACTTCTTCCAGTTAATATATCATTTTTAAAATAAAATTTAGTATTGATTGTTTTAATTCCGTTCGCACGTAAAACGGCGTAGGTAAAGTATTTATCCATAAGTAATCCGCTGGAAATATTATTAGATCCAACATATGGAATGTTATATAAATTAGCAACAACAGCGCCCAATCCATCTTCACCATTTATTCCATGCATCGCATTAATTAAAACATCAATCTTCTTTTTTCTACACCCAACAATAATGCCTTTATTTCTAAAACTAAAATTCTTAAAATTTTTATCAACTACAAAGTCATTTATAACCAACTTATTAGGTAACTTAAATTCACCCTTTTTATTTATATAAAGCAACACAACATCATATTTTTCTTTTAATGCATGATATATTACATTGGCTGTAATAATTGAAATATCATGCTCATAAGTTTTACCTCCAAATAGTATCCCTATTCTCATTTTATTCTCCCTAATCAAGTAAGTCATTTTCTATTAATAAAATAGAATCTTTTTCTTTAATTCTTAAAAATAAATTAAAACCATCTTTAAAACTATCAACAAATATAACTTCTTTATTATTTATATATTTAACTAATAATTTAGTAAAATCATTTCTAACTAAAATAACACAATCAACAGAATCTGAAATACTTTTACCATATTCTTTTGAAAGTTCTTCTTTAATCAAGTCCATTTCAACAAACCCTGGAGTTATTATATATTTTTTACCATTATGACTTTTTAAAACCTCTAAAGCATAACATGCTCCATAAATATTCGAATTATAAGCATCATCTAATATATAATAATCTTCAAATACTCTTAATGATAATCTATTACTTACAGATTCTACTTCTTCAATAACTTGATAATCTATATTATATAAATAACAAATAATAATGGCTGGCAAGATATTCATAATGGCAGATTTGCCTAAAGGCTTAATACAAAAAGTTTTAATAAACACATCATAAATATATAAATCAAATTTACAATTAAAAATACTAACAACAATATTTTTAGCTAAAAAATCACCATAATTAAATCCATATGTATACTTCTTACAATCAATATCATAGTTTCTAATATATTTATTTTCATAATTTAAAATAGCAATCTTATCCCTATCTACTAAACTCATTTTTTCATTAATAATAGCCTCTTGCGTTTTAAATGTATCAATATGCATCGAACCAATTTCAGTTACAATCGCAATATCATATTTATAATAATTAGCTAACTCTTTAATATCACCACTTCTTCTCGCGCCGAATTCATAAACAATAAAATCAGTAAAAGCTAATTCTTCATTATTGATAAATTTTGCAATTCCAAGAGGCGTATTATAAGAGTGTGGAGAAGCTTTTACTATATACTTTTTCATCAAAACATTTTTAATATAATTTTTTACACTTGTCTTACCATAAGAACCAGTTATCGCTATTTTAACCGCACTTAATAAAGATAATTTCTTTCCGGCATTTCGTATGTATTTATTTTTTATTATCTTTTCAATTGGTTTATTAATCAAATCAGCCAAAACAATTATCAATGGAACTAATAAATCAATAAGAAAAGAAGG
>CAZSIA010000119.1:0-5066 GCA_964606905.1 uncultured Anaeroplasmataceae bacterium
AAATGAAAATAAGGAAAATATTAAAAACACTACAATTAAGATTAAAAAAGTCAATCAAAACGAAAAAGAAAGTCGTCAAAAACATGAAGTTAGTAAAAAAATTAGTTTTAAATTATATTTGCAAAATCAACGAAATACTAGAAAAGAATTTTCTGTACAATTAAAGCAAATAGAAAAAAGATGCAATAAACGAATTACTACATTGCAAAAAGAATTTAAAAAGCAATTCAAAAAAGAACAAAAATTATAATATTCATACAAAAAAGGCCTAATTAGACCTTTTTTTACGATACAAATCCCGTGAATTCCTCCTCTTCGGATTCCTCTTCATCTTCTTCATCTTCTTCAATGACAAATTGTTCACTTTCATTAAAGAATTGTTCATTTAACTCTTCTAAATCATCAACGCTACTTAAAAACAATTCCTTTAATTCATTTCGGCAATCGATTAAAATCTCATCCAAAGTAGCTACATCGTCTGACTGTTGAATCATTTTAATTATAAACTTAGTAATAAAAGTATTAACTGGATTATTCAACTCTAATTTAACTTCAACTCCAATACTAGATAAAGTAGAACATAGTGAATTATAAATAAATAAACTATCGGTTATCACAGTATCATAAATTCCAACTTCATTAAAGAATTTAGCAAAAATCACATTAGAAACTTCTTGTTTTCTTTTATATGGTGTTGAAAAGATAATATGTCTCATTTCACCTTCCATAGTCAAACCGTATAAAACAATTGGACATAAAGTAACTTCAAAATCAGTGAGATTATTATAAGAATCATACGGAGAAAAACCATAAATCATACCAATATGAATTTCTCCAGATTTAACATCAATATTTTCTAATGATGCAATCATATTTTCATTCTTTGAATCTATTTCTATTTTTGGGAAAAAGTCAAATGAATCAAGTGGTAAATAATCAACTTCAAAATTATTCTTATTAAAAGTAAAATCACAAACGCAAACAGTATCAACACTATATCGTTTTAAATTTTTATCATTTTTTAATTTCTTAATTACAGTAATTATTTTATTTATAAATCGGTTTAATTCAATTACTTCATCTTCTTCTAAAGCAATTGACATTTGGCCAGGTTTATTTGCGTGAAATGTAACATATAAATCTTCATCAGCTTCATAATGTTTAAAAATTGATAAATAATGATTAATACCACATGGGTTATCATCGGAATACACTGATTCTTCAATTGTATAATTAGTAACACCAAATGTTCTAATCCCACGCTGATCACCACTTAAAAAGAAATGACAAGTTAAAAATCCTTCTTCATTATTAAAAATATCAATTTTATGTTCTTCATGATCGATTATCATAATAAAACTTTCTTTACTGTCAGTGATATAAAAGATACGTATTCCTAATTCACTAACAAATTTATAAAAATCTAACTTATATAATTTTTTAATAGAACCACATATTTCATTCATATATTTCTTCTTAGGAATATTAAACTCCATCTTCCTCACCTCCAACAAAATATTATCTATATTTTAGTATAAATACATTTCGAATACCATAGTTTTTTTCTTTATAAATTGTTAACTTTTCTGTTTCATAAATAACTGTTTCTTTATCTACTTCACAAACAATAAATCCATTAGTTGATAATAAATTATTCTTTTCAATATACTCTATAATCTCATTACAACAATCTAGTTTATAAGGTGGATCTAAAAACACAAAATCAAATGCCTCTTTATATAATGCTAAAGCTTTTTTATAATCTAGATTAGTAACAATAGAAACTTCTGAATAACCTAACGATTTAATATTTTCTTTAGTGATTGCATAGGCTTTCTTTCCTAAATCATTAAAATAAGCTTTCTTTGCACCACGTGATAAAGCTTCAAGACCCATAGCTCCACTTCCAGAAAATAAATCTAAAACAACACCATCAATTGGGTGAAATGATATTAAATTAAAAATAGCGCCTCGTACTTTATCTGTTGTTTCTCTTGTAGTTTCAATATCTACCATTTTAATAATACGACTACGATGTTTTCCACTAATAATACGCATTTTCTTCACCTTTTTTTAATTTTTATGTATAAAGTTTAATAATAATCTAATAATATAAGTGCGATAAGAAAATTATCGCAGAAGAATTCCCCTATTCTTCTACATGAAGTCATAGATTAATTCTCATGAACTTCTTTTCTCCCTTTCACATACTTAACTCAAACCCAATGGAAGAAGGCTACTTTGTTAGCCTTTTTTCATCTTATAAAACAAATAGTCACAAAGAGTGACTATTGTGAAAGTTTGTTTTTAATTAATTGTAAAACATCTTCTTTTAATTCATCACGAGATAAAGCAAAATCTAAAATTGCATCAATATAACCAATTCGGGAACCAATGTCATATCGTACGCCATCAATTTCATAACCATATACATCTTCTTCACTCATCATTCGTAAAATCGCATCAGTTAATTGAATTTCATTTTGATTTCCTTTCCCTTGCGATTCTAAATATTTAAAAATTGTAGGAGATAAAATATATCTTCCGCCAATTGCATATCTTGTTTTTGCATCGTTAATACTTGGTTTTTCTTGAACACCAATTAATTTGTGAACTTTTTTTATTTCAGTTATATCAAAATCACAAATACCTAATCTATTAACTTCATCTTCACTAACATAAATCATTCCAATAACAGAGGTTAAAACTTTATCATAGGCATCAATTAGCTGTTTCAATACAGGCCTATTATTCTTTCCAACATATAAATCATCACCTAGTAATAAGGCAAATGGTTCATCGCCAATAAAAGAACGAGATTGTAATACAGCATGACCTAAACCTAATTGTTCCTTTTGTCTTACAAAATGGATATTAACTTTATTAGGAAGTTCAGTTATTAATTTATAATCATCCATTCTTCCTTTTTCTTTTAACACACGTTCCAATTCTAAATTACGATCAAAATAATCTATAATACTATTTTTACTTGAAGAAACAATTATTAAAAATTCAGTGATGCCACTTTCTAGGGCCTCACGAACTATTAAATCAATTGTTGGCGTATCAATTATCGGGAACATCTCTTTAGCAATTACTTTAGTTGCTGGTAAAAAACGTGTTCCGTATCCAGCAGCAGGAATAACTGCTTTTCTTACTCGATTATTTTCCATTATAAGACCTACTCTCTTAAAAAAATAAGTGCTAGGAGAATCGAAGAACATAAGTTCTTAAAGTGGGCATCTCATTCCTTCATGATTAGGATCCCTAATTTAATAGGTTTTCAACACACATAAAGGCTCAATTCCCGTTTCGTTGTTTTGGGTTCTCAGGCACTCTCACTAGCACTTTCATTATATATTAGATATAAGTCTTTGTCAATTTCATAAAGACTATACCCATTCTAAAATATGAAAAAAAAGACACAAATATGTGTCTTAATTAATCTAGATTATTTTAAAGCTTCAATTAATTCTGATTTCTTCATTGTGCTGTATCCAGCAACACCTTTAGCCTTAGCTAATTCTCTTAAATCAGCAACTTTTAAAGCTTCTAAATCTAATTCTTCAGTAGCTATCACAACTACTTCTTCAACAGTGTTTTTAACAACTGGTTCATTAACTAAACCTTGTTTAGCTAATTCAACTAATTGTGCAAAACCATTAGCGTCATTAACAGCCATTTCAGCTAACATTTTACGGTTAACTTCAATACCAGCACGGTTTAACCCATTAATAAATCTAGAATATTTCATTCCATTTAATTGACAAGCTGCATTAATACGTTGAATCCATAATTTTCTGAAATCACGTTTACGAACTTTTCTGTCACGGTAAGAATAAGCTAATGAACGCATCACTTGTTCATGTGCTGTTTTATATAAAGTGTGTTTTGAACCAAAATAACCCTTTGCTAATTTTAATACTTTTTTACGTCTTTGACGAGTAACGTAACCACCTTTAACTCTTGGCATGTCTATTTCCTCCTATTACATCATGTTTGAAACTAAAGACTTAATTCTCTTGTAATCTGAATGATGTACTAAACCTTTTTTAGATAAGTCTTTGTTTTGTTGGTGTGATTTGTGTACTTTTTGATGGCCAGTATAAGCATGACCTCTTAATAATTTACCAGTACCAGTAACTTTTACGCGTTTCTTTAAACCGCTATGTGTCTTTTGTTTTGGCATTTTTATTTCTCCTTTAAATTATTTTTCTCTTTTTGGTCCTAATGTCATAAATAGTTGTTTACCTTCTAATTTGATATTTGATTCGATTTGAGCAACATCACTAAGCAACTCTGCAAATTCTTCCATTACTCTGACACCAATATCTTGATGAACGATCATACGACCTTTAAAACGTAATGTAACTTTTACTTTATTGTCTTTTTGAATAAATTTTCTTGTGATATTTGCCTTTGTTTCTAAGTCATGTTTATCAATTACAGGGCTTAATTGCACTTCTTTAACGACAGTAACCTTTTGATTCTTTTTAATTTCTTTTGCTTTTTTCTTTTGTTCAAAGCGGAACTTTTTGTAATCCATTAATTTTGCAACTGGTGGCTTTGCTTCTGCTGAAACAACCACTAAATCCAGTCCTGATTCCATAGCTAATCTCATCGCATCTTTACGTTGTAGGATGCCATGCTTAGTGCCATCAGCACCAATTACTAACATTTCTTTAAAGCGAATGTTTTCATTAACTAATTCTTCATTTTGATTTTTATTTTGTTTTTGGTTAAAACTTTGATTATTGTTGATAATAATCACCTCCATGAATTTTGGAATAAAAAAATGGGCACAAAATGCACCCATTAGTATCATCATAAATTGTTTAAATTAGATGTGACTTTTTGCCTACCAATGTAATCAATCAGGCGAGAAGCGGGTGCCTCTTCTTTCCACTTTATTTACTTACCTAATCTATTCTACTATAAACACTAGTTTGTGTCAAGCGAAAAGTTTAAAAATTATTAGAAAAAATCTACGAATTAAGTTTAAGATCTTTTACCTCATATAATTTATCACATATTACAAACAATATCAAGATTAAAATTAAAATATA
>CAZSIA010000120.1:0-1698 GCA_964606905.1 uncultured Anaeroplasmataceae bacterium
CATTTTTTGTGGAAAAATAAATATTGAATTTACATTTTTATATGATAAAATCTATACGAAATTAATGAAAGGGTGATAATCAAAATGCAAAATTATTCTGATTTTTGGAATCAGGTTTTAGATAAGTTAGAATATGAATTTGACAATGATACCTTCAATGAAGTTTTTAAACCTTGTGTAGTTCATGAATTTAAAAACGGATATATTTATGTTATATCTCCAAATGATTATATCAAAACAAGATTAAATAAACTATATATTCATAAAATTAATCAAATCTTTGCTGATTTAGTTAAAAACGAAGTTATAAGAGTAAAATTTATTACTAAAGATGAAATTAAAGAACCTATTATAATAACAGCACCAGAAGATTTAAGTAAAAAATATCGAAGAAATTTGAATGCTAATTACAATTTTAATAATTTCGTTGTAGGTCAATCTAATATGTTTGCTTTTAGAATGGCAATGAAAGTAGCAGACCAACCTGGAGTTGTAGCAAATCCATTTTATATTTTTGGTAGTGTTGGATTAGGTAAAACACATTTAATGGAAGCTATTGGAAATTATATTTTAGACAACGATGTAAATAAACGTGTTTTATATGTAAAAGCTAGTGAATTTTTAGAAGATTATGGAAAAATGTGTTCTGGAATTCTTTCTAACGAGTTTTTTACTGAAAAATATAGAAATTTAGATGTTCTTTTAATTGATGATATTCAAATGTTAGAAATTGGAAAAAAATCTCAAGTTGAATTTTTCAAAATATTTGATATTTTATATTCTGATAATAAACAAATTGTAATAACTAGCGATAGACCTGCAAAAGAATTAAATATAATGGAAAGATTAACATCACGTTTTGAAGTTGGTTTAACTGTTGATGTACAAGCTCCAACTCATGAACATAGAATCAATATTGTCAATAAAAAATTTATCGAAAGTGGTTACGAACATGTTGATAATAATGTATGTGAATATATTGCAGATAAATTTACAAACAACATTCGTGAACTTGAAGGTGCAATTAATCGTTTAATTAACTACTGTTTAGCTTACAATTTAGAAATTAATTTAGATAGTGCAAAAGAAGCTTTAGCAGCAATTATTTCCTCTGAAAATAAAGTTAAAACAACTAGCGCTGATTATTATAGTGAAATAATTGGAATTGTAGCTGATTTTTATAGTATTAGTATGGATGATATAACAGGAACTAAACGTCAAAGTAAATTTGTTTTAGCTAGACAAATTGCAATGTATATTTTAAAAAATAAATATGGTTTAGCTTATAAAAAAATCGGTGGATTCTTTGGCAATAGAGATCATAGTACAGTTATGTCTAGTGTGGAAAAAATCGAAAATGAAATTAAAAATAATGGGGATATCAAATTAGCAATTGATACAATCGTAAAAAAAATAAATTAAACTCTTCGGAGTTTTTTTTATTTATTTTTTAAAACTTTATTAAATTATATTTAATATTTTTTTTAAAAAGTGTGGATTTTAGTGGATTTTCAACATTGAATATGATATAATATTTTATGGTAGGTAAAAGGAAATTTGAGTTTTCCACATTTCCACACTCATAATAATAATTATAATAATTTAATTATAATATACCAGGAGGATTATTTTTATGAATTTTTCAATCGATAGAAACGTATTACTAGAAAATTTAAATCTTATCGCTAGAGGGTTACC
>CAZSIA010000120.1:1708-5005 GCA_964606905.1 uncultured Anaeroplasmataceae bacterium
ACCTATTTCTCCAGCCACATCATCTTCGCTTATAATGCCTGTTTTAAATGGAATAAAAATGGAATTAACTAATGAAGATTTATATTTAACAAGTAGTAATACAGATATAAGTGTTCAAGTTGTTATTAACGATCCAAGTTTAGAAATTAAAGAACCAGGTAAAATTGTAGTTCCAGGTAATTTCTTTATTCAAATTATTCGTAAAATTAATAGTCGTAAAATTGATATTAGTTTAATTGAGGATAAAATTATCGTTATTAAAGCTGAACGAAGTGAATTTAAATTAAATTTATTAAGTGTATTTGATTATCCAAATATTGATTTTGTATGTTTAGATAAGCCTTTAGTATTAAGTTCTAAAATATTGCGTACTATTATCCGTGAAACAGCTTACGCTACTTCTTCTAATGAAAAACGTCCTATTTTAACAGGTGTTTCTTTAAAATATACTAACAATAAACTTTTAGCAATAGCAACTGACTCATTCCGATTAAGTCAAAAAATTACAGAGTTAGAAAATGTTGATTTCAATGATTTTAATATTGTAGTTCCTTATAAATCATTAGATGAATTAAGTAAAACTTTAGAATTACACAATGATGATGTTGAAGTTTATTTTAATAAAATTAAAATTGTGTTTAAATTTAAAAATATTTTATTCCAAAGTAGATTACTTGATGGAGCGTATCCAGATACATCAAGACTAATTCCAGAACAATTTCCGGTTAAAGTTCGTTTTAATAAGGATGAATTATTATCGGCTATTGATCGTGTTAGTTTATTAAGCAATAAAGACAAAGAAAATCAATATAATGTTGTAAGATTTAACATCAGAGAAGATCATGTTGTAGAAATTTCTTCTTCATCAAATGAAATTGGTAATGCAGTTGAAGAAATTATTCCTACAGACCCAATAGAAGGTCCTGCATTAAAAATTGCTTTTTCAGCTAAATATATCATAGACGCTTTAAAATCTTTTGTTTCGCCAGAAGTATTGTTATGTTTTACAGGTGAAGTTAGACCATTTATTTGCAAAGGTGATTTAGATTACAATTTAACTGCATTAATTCTTCCTGTTAGAGTTGATTGGTAATTTTATAAAAATATAACAGTTTAAAACGCTTAAAATTGTCTTTAAGCGTTTTTTTGATACAATATAGTTATTTATACGTAGATGATTAAAAAACGCCAAAAAAACGAAATATTTTCTTTTAATTTTATATTAATTATGTTATAATTAATAAGGTGGTAAACGTGAAAAAAATTAAAATAACAACTGAATTTATAACTTTAGGTCAATTACTTAAAATTGTTGATATTGCATCTAGCGGTGGTGAAGCGAAAATTTTAGTGAAAGAATTAGATATTAAAGTTGATGGTGTAAAAGAAGACCGTAGAGGACGTAAGTTATATCCAAATACAATTGTAGTTATTAAAGGGTATGACGCATATCAAATTGTATGATTAATCAAATAAAATTAAAAAATGTTCGTAAATTTGATGAATTAAAATTAGATATTAATTCTAATAAAGTTATTATTCTAGGTCAAAATGCAAGTGGTAAAACAACTGTTTTAGAAGCTATTTCTTTGGCTTCTATTACAAAAAGCCATCGGACAAATAATTTGAGGGAAATAATTAAAGAAAATGAAATGTTTTCTGATATAAAAATAACTTATGAAAAGAAAAATTATCGCATTGTATTAAGTTCACAAGGGAAAATGGTTTTGATAAATAATGTTGAAAAAATAAAATTAAGTGATTATATCGGAGAATTTCCAACTATCTTTTTTTCGCCAAGTGATTTAGAAATAATAACTTCTTCTCCTACATTACGAAGAGGATTTTTAAATCAAGAAATATCACAAATATCTCAGGTATATTTGAAGAATTTAAATTTATATAATAAATTACTTCATGAAAGAAATACATTACTAAAAGAAATGGAGATAAATAGTGATACTAAAATATTAGACGTTATTACCGCACAACTTATAGAAGTTGGTAAAAAAATAATAATAGCTAGAATGAAATTTATCGATGAAATTAATCAAGAAATTAATAAAGTTCATTCAAAAATAAATTCTAATGAACGTATTAATTTATTATATCAACCATCTGTTACTTTGGAAAAAATTGAAGAAGTTTTTGAAAGTAAAAAAATGACTGATATTATTTCTCATCAAACAAATTGTGGTATTCAAAGAGATGAAGTAATCTTTTTAATAAATGATAAAAATGCGGCTAAATACGCCTCTCAAGGACAAATAAGAAATATAATTTTGTCAACTAAATTAGTTTTATGTAAAATCATTTATAAATATAAAAAGAAATTTCCTATTTTACTTTTAGATGATGTTTTAAGTGAATTAGATATTAATAGACAAAATAGTTTGTTGAATTTACTTGATAGTTTTACAAATATTCAAACATTTATTTCAACTGTGGATACTTCTAGTTTAAATAAAGAAATCTTAAAAAAGTATCAAATTATAAATTTATAAAGGAGTGTTAAGTTATGCAACAAAATAATTATAACGCAGAAAGTATACAAATATTAGAAGGGTTAGAAGCTGTTAGAAAGCGTCCAGGGATGTATATTGGTTCTACAGGACCAAGAGGTCTACATCATTTAGTGTGGGAAATTGTTGATAACTCAATTGATGAGGCTTTAGCTGGTTATTGTACACATATTGAAGTTGAAATATTACCAAACGATATTATAGCAGTTACAGATAATGGACGTGGTATGCCTATTGGAATCCATCCTAAAACAGGACGTCCAGCTGTTGAAACAATTTTTACTGTTTTACACGCAGGTGGTAAGTTTGATGGATCTAGTTATAAAGTTTCTGGTGGATTACATGGTGTTGGTGCATCTGTAGTTAATGCACTTAGTGAATGGTTGACTGTTCAAGTTTCTCGTGATGGAAAACTATACGAACAAACATTTCATCGTGGAAAAGTAGGGGAAATATTAAAAGAAATCGGAACGAGTGAAAATAATGGTTCCAAAGTTATTTTTAAAGCTGATAGTGAAATTTTCCAAGAAACTACAGTTTATGAATTAGAAATTTTAAGAAATAGAATTCAACAATTAGCTTTCTTAAATAAAGGTTTAAGAATCACATTAAGTGACTTAAGAGATGAAGAACCAGTTACTTACAGTTATTGTTATGAAGGTGGTATTTGTGAATATGTTGCATTCTTAAATAATAACAAAACAGTTATAAGTAAAGATATTATTTATGCAGAAGGTATAATTGATAATATTACAGTTGAAGTTGGATTACAATA
>CAZSIA010000121.1:0-5001 GCA_964606905.1 uncultured Anaeroplasmataceae bacterium
TGACGCCTACTGAGGATACTAAAAGCGAGGTTACACCTGGTGAAACATCTACGCTTGTTTCTTGTTTGAAAGAGACCGCTAGTGGAAAAGTTTATTTAGAAGTTGATGGTAAACCATTTTCAATTATTGGAGCTCAGCTTCGTGTAGATGGCCTACTTAATCGTCATTTTACCTTTTATCCATACGCTGAAGGACCTTTAACATATGAAGAAATAGAAGAGTATTTCAAAAAGGCTAAAGAATGTGGAATTAATACACTTGGTTTATCAATTGATTGGCGAAGAATAGAATTGAGTAAAGATGTGTATGATTTTACTTTAATTGATAAGTTGTTAGAAATGGCAAATAAATATGATTTGAAATGTGAGTTTTTATGGTTTTCTACTAATATGTGTGGAGATACTCATTCATTCCATATTCCAGATTATATTTTAGATGATGAAGAAATTTATTCTCGTTATGAAGCTAATGCTTATCCTGAAAGTGGAATGTATGGTAAATACTCGTGGTTAGTTTTAAACGATCCTGATTTGATGGAACGTGAAAGAATTGTTTTAGAAAAGTTAATGCAACATGTCTTTGAATGGAATTTAGAAAATGGTGAAAAAAATCCACTTATTGGTATGCAAATCCATAATGAATCAGATGGCTTGGTTAGATGGAGATTAACCCAAAAAGAATTAACTTATGATGGTGTAGCTGTTAAGCCAGAAGAGTTATGGAAAGTTACTTTAGATGCTTTAGATAATGCAGGTAAAGCTGTTAAAAATTCTAATTATAAAATTTATACAAGAGTTAATATGACTGTCACATGTGGTGTTGGTGAGTTTCCACAATGGCTTGGAAAAAACTTATCACCACTTGATGTAATGGATTTAGAAGGTATTGATATGGTAGGAGATGATCCTTATGTTGAAGAACCTACAATTATCAATAAAACAATTAAAGAATATAGTGTGAAGAAAAATTATCCACATATTGCTGAAAATATGGGTAATTATGCTTCAAGTCCATCAATGTTTTTAACAACTTATCAAGCTGGTGGAAGTTATATTTTTTATGATTTTGCAACGCCTGAGTATTTTGTTTATATGAATAAAGTTAATAATAGTTCATATCAAATGGATCAAGGTCTATTAAATCCTGATTTGTCCTATAAGTCTCATACCGAACATACTTTAGATATTATTAAAGGAATTAAAAGTATGAGTAGTATAATTAGTTTAGTAGATAGCAGTAATTTTATCGCTTTTAATGTTTTGTCGCAGGAACCTAAACAACAACTTACACAAACTATTTGTACTGATAATTTAAAAATTAAATATGAAACAGAAAATGGTGGAATTGCTTTTGCAATTGAACATGAGGAGTATGTATATTTATACTCTACTAAAGATTGCCAGATGACAATTCTTAATGCATCATTTATTTATAAAGCTGATATCGGCTATTTTAATGGAATGGATTATGTGACTGAGGAAAGTGTTACAATGAATCCGACATTTAGTATTTCTGGATTGAAACTATATAGAATAAAAATTCGAAATATAAATGAAGAAGTTTTATCTACTTCAAACGATTTTGTATAAGAAAGGAATTGGTTTTATGTTTTCCACTAAAATTAAATCGTTAGTTTATTATGAACATCATCCTAATGATTATGTAATGGAACACTCACATAATTGTTATGAATGTGTGTTCTATCTAAACGGAAAAGGTAAAATAACAGTTTCTAATGAAGTGTATAATTATCAAGGACCCACAATTAGCATTGTGAGTCCTGGTAATAAACATGATGAAGAAACTGAAGAATTTTCACAAATATATATTGTTTTGTTTGAACTTGATAATAAATCATTACTTAAACCACATTATTTACTTTCTTTGGATGAGGAAACTAAAGAGTTATTTATTTCGATTTTTGAAAAAATTTTACAAGAAGAAAAATCAAGAACTCCGTATTACTCTAAAATTATGAATAGTTATTTTGATATATTACTAGCTCATTGTTTGAGAATGGTTAATAAAAGTATTGTGCACAAATATAATGAAGAGTTAGTAGAAAGAGTAAAAAGTTATATTAAAGAAAACTATAAACAAAATATTGATTTTAAAGCTATTGCGGCTTCATATGGATATAGCTATGATCGTTTTAGACATATATTTGTATCTGAGACAAGAACTAGTTTAAATCAGTATTTACTTAATTGTAGGTTATATGCCGCAAAGCAATTATTGATTTATTCAAATTTAAGTGTTAAAGAAATAGCTTTTGAATGTGGTTTTAAAAGTGAAGTGTATTTTAGCATATTCTTTACAAATAGAATGAATATTTCTCCATTGAAGTTTAGAAATTCAAGTGAAAATCAAATAGATGTAGGGGTGTTTAAAATTGAAGAAAAGTAAAAATTTATTAAATAAAAAATTATTAATTGATACGGATATGGGTGGCGATTGTGATGATGTTGGTGCAGTTGCTTTAGCTAATATTTTATATAATCAAGATTTGATTGATATAGTTGGATTTACATATACTACCTCTTTAAAGTGGGGTCCGATGTGTATTGATGCAATTAATCATTATTATGGTAATGATCATTTTGAAATAGGTAAAACAAGTAGAGTTAACTTTTGCGAAGAAGGAACAAATAAATATGCTGAAAGCATGGCAAATAGCTTTTATCATAGATTAAAAGAGGGGAAAGATTTTAAAAATTCAGTTTCTTTTATGAGGGAAGTTTTGGCTAAAGCTAGCGATAATTCTATAACTTTAGTTTTTATTGGGCAACTTAATAATGGTGCTGATTTACTTGATTCAAAACCAGATGATATTTCACCTTTAGATGGTATTGAATTAGTTAGAAAAAAAGTTTGTGAAGTAGTAATAATGGGCGGACTTTTTAAAGAGCAGGATGAAGTAGTTTACTTTTGTGGTTATCCATATAATGTTGAATATAACATTATTACTGATTTGGAAAGTTCTAAAAAATTTATTAAAAATGTTCCGGTTAAGGTTATTTTTAATGACTTTAAAGTAGGTTATCAAATTCATACAGGCAAAACGTTGTTAGATAAAAAGGATATGAGTCATCCGATTACGTTTGCCTATACATTATTTCAAGATTGTCCTCGTGAGTCTTGGGATATACTTGCGGTGTGGTATGCTATTTTTGGAACAGATGATTTGTTTACATTATCTAATAGTGGGACTGTTGAAGTATTAGATGATGGTACAACAATATTTACAGAAAGTGAAGATGGAAAACATCATTACATTCGTTTATGTAAAGAAAATGAATATATTATTAATAAAATAGATTATGTATTAGAAGGAGGAAATGTCTATGAGTAAGAGATTATATTTTCTATTATTTATAATGTTGATTGTTGTTACTTTAACTTCTTGTGGTAGTACACAAGAAAAAAGAGATTATCTTATTTTTAGTGTTTGGGGTGACTCGGTTGAGGTAGCAAATTATGAAAAAATTGCAAAAGCATATGAACTGCAAGGTGGTATGCATGTAGAAGTAATTCCAGCTACTGGTGATTACTATAATGCGTTAAACATTTCGTTTTCATCAAAAAATAACGCGCCTGATTTATTTTTTACTGAATCTGGTGAGTTCATTTCAAATCTTGCAAGTAGTAAAATTATGAACTTACAACCATATATTGATAGTGGTGCTTTAGATGTACTGACAAGTTCAAATACAGATGGTGCAATTGAACTATGGGACGCAAACGATGCTTATCGTCATGATGGAGAAAGATTTGGTACTGGTGATTATTATGCATTAATTAAAGACTGGTCTCCAGACTTTGTATTATGGTACAACAAATCACATATTGATGAATATAATACTGAAAACAATTTAAACCCTGGTGATTCTGGCTATATGGAATATCCTAGCAGTGAAGTTCCAATGACTTGGGATGAATTTTTAGATATGTCTTATAAACTTAAAAAGCAAAATCGTTATGGAACGATGCTTGATAGAGTTCCTTATAAACATTTAATGGAATGGATTCAAATGACTGGGTCTAGTACTTGGGATAGTGAAAATAAATATTTTAACGCCAATGATTCTAACGTTTTAAAAGCTTTCCAATTCTTTGTTGATTTACAAGTTGGTGAAAAAGCAAGTTCACCAGTTATCGGCCCTACTGGTGTTGGTAGTGGTGAAGCATTTGCTAATGGTAATGTAAGTTTTGCTTTCTTTGGTAACTGGGCATATTCAACTTATGCATGGGATAGTGTAGGATTTGAATTAGGTTATGCTCCTTCACCTGTTCCTGCTAAAGCAGATGGCACACCTTTAACTAAAGAAGATACTTACGCTGGAAGTTGTGGAATGATTGCTTTAGGTGTCTATAAAAATACTTCTAACCCAGATGATGCTGTTGATTTCTTAAATTTCTATATGACTTATGGAAATGAGTTTATGGCTGAAAAAGGGTTTAATATTCCAGGTAATAAAAAAGTAGCAAATAGTGAAATATTTATGTATCCAGAAAATTCTGAATTAGGCGCTATTAATCGTTATTTCTTAAATATTGCTAATAACTATACACACCCAATTGTTTACAATAATTATATTAACCAATTAACTTTTGAAAATATTGTTGGTAAATATATGTCAACTTATTTATCAAATCCAGCTGGTGAGGCATTACAAGATGTTTTAAATAAAATTGCGGATGATATAAAACGTGAGGTATAGGTTTATGAGAAAACAAATCGGCCGAAAGGAAAGAGAAAATCGAATAAAGTTTTTCACGTATATAAGCCCTTGGTTGATTGGATTATCTTTATTTACTATTGTTCCAATGATTTTATCTCCTAGCTAGGATTGAGAAAAAACTTGTTTGGTGTAACAAATCTTTGTTGCATGCACTTCCCATGTGCCCTTTTTATGTACTGTAATGAAAGCCAAATGAGAAGCCTATTTTTGCAACTGTAAAGGTGATAACTTAAAAAATACTATTAAAATCCCATTAGTT
>CAZSIA010000122.1:0-4991 GCA_964606905.1 uncultured Anaeroplasmataceae bacterium
AATTTCTTTTAAAGAAAACTGGGAAAGTACCAGTGCTTCTTTCTTTTCGATTTTTGGAAGAGCCGGAAATTCTTCGCTGCTCTTTCCTGCAATAGAGAATACGGACTTTTCACAGCTAATGATTGTTTTGTAATCTGCATCCGTCTCAATGACTACATCACTTTCCGGAAGCTTTCTGATAATATCAGAAAAAATCTTTGCATTGATTGCAACGCTTCCGCTTTCGGTAATCAGACCGTTTACGATAGTCTCAATACCAAGTTCCATATCGTTTGTAATAAATTTAATGGTGCTGTCGGTTACTTCAATAATGATACATTCCAAAATTGGCATGGTGGATTTCACCAGATAGTATTGAGTATTTAGACCCTGGAAGTATCAATGGATTGAATTTATACTGCTATTGTTACAATAATCCGATTTCTTATAGTGACCCAAGTGGTCATTTGCCACAATGGGCAAAATGGGCAATTGGAGCAGGAGTAATTGCAATTTTGGCAGTGGCAACAGTTTTAACTGCAGGGGCCGCAGGTGTTGGGGTAGGAGCCTCATTTGCTGCTGGTTTTGCTGGCTCAGCCATTGGAGTTGGGGCTTCTGGACTTGCGGTAACAATTGCTGGAAGTGCTTTTGCCGGAGCCGTTATTGGGGCAGGTTTTGGACTGATTGGTGGAGCATTAGTAGGAGGAATTTCTTCTGGATCATGGTCTGGAGCTTTAGAAGGAGCTGCTAATGGCTTCATGATGGGGTCTATTACGGGAGCGATATCTGGAGGTATTAGAGGTGGAATTAACTATGCTAGAACATCTCCATTGATTAGATCTGTTAGTGCAGATGAATTAAACAGTATTAAATCAACTGGTCAATTTAGTTCTTCAGGGTATTCTGAATCTAAATGGTTCGCTACTAATTCTACTGATGCGTCAAAATGGGCAAATTGGTTTGGTCAGTCTGATTATGTCGGAATCCGTGTCCCTAAATCTGCGTTTAAAAACTTTTATTTTAATCCATTATTAGATAATATTGGTCCAGCGTACAATATAGAAATTGGATATTTAAATTCTATTTTAAAGGGTATTTGGTATTTTTAGGAGGAACAAAATGAATACAAAAGTATTTGATGTGATTATTGAATGGGTTTCCAAAGATGAAGGAGGAAGAGTTGATTCCATTCCTTTTAAAAAAATGAGATATGCTCCACACATTGGTATAAATGGTGAAAGAGTAATTAATGGCTCTGGATGGTCTGTACTATGTTATGTTTATGAACATTTGGAATCATTGAAAACTAAAGCATATATAAGATTTTTGAATACTGATGATGCTCCAGATATTTTAACTGTAGGTATGAATTTTGATTTATTTGAAGGGAGCAAAAAGATAGCAATTGGAAAAATAGTCGATAATTCGAATTTTGAATTTATTTTGTAATCAATTTTAATAAAAATAATTTAATTAACACAAACTTGCAGGAGTGTAACTATCTTAATAGGTAGTTGCACTCTTTTTCTAATAAAAAAAAGATAACCCTATTTAACGGATTATCTAAATTTGTAAATATCATTTTAATGAATTTATTTTTTCTTCGATAGTTTTTTCTGCTTTTTTTATCCAATATTTTTCTTCTTCGTTTTCTAAACCAATATTATAATATGAAGCTAATATTGATAGAGTTAGATTCGGATTTATTGATAATAATTTTGCCTTGTTCCTAACATATAGTTCGCTAATAATTTTTAATCTTGCTTGTCTACTACCTAAATGAATTTGACTATGACAATTAGGGCATAGAGGAACAATATTGTTTGGAATATCTAAATTAATAGAACTATCAAAATAATATTCTTGTTGTCTATTCATAGGAACGATATGATGTCCTTCTACATAGTTATCTAATTCAACTGATTCAAAGTAGAAGTGTTTTGAATCGTTACAATCGCATAAGTAATTGGCTTTTGCAAGAACGCAATCTCTAATCTTTTTATTAGTTTTAAATCTTTTTCTACCAGTGCTATCAATTCCTCTTTCTGGTTTGCGATGAATATCATTAATATCTTCTAAGTCATCGTCGCTTTCAATAATATCATTATCGATAGGACCAGTTGCAACTCCTTGTTTAATTAAATTATCGTTTGCAAATTCAATAAATTTATTTAAATTATCAAATTGGTTGTCTAATCTTGTGAGTCTGCTAGTTATTCTAGAAATATCATATTTAAAATCATTTCCACCAGCAAATATAGCTGTTAAGTATCTAAAACAAAATGATTTAATAAATTGACCTTCTAATTGAACCAAATCACAATTACCATATAATGTGTTTTTTTCTAAACTTAAATATTTATTTTGAGAATTAGCTTGTGATTTCTTTTGTAAAAAATCTGACATTTCTAGATATTCTGTTAGAGTGTTAAACTTAGTATCAGTAGAAAGATTGATAATTGAGAAAAAAGGAATAACATCAAAGTTTAGTGTGTTTAAACTATTAACATCCATTTGCATTTTATTATAATCAATATCAACTTTATTACTTGAATTGATTTTAGAAGTCAACAACGCTATTTTTTTATACTTCTCATCTAGTAAAAATGTAATATCTTCTTCCATTTGTGAACAAATAGTTGGCATAAGACTTTGTTCAATAATTACATCTCCTAGTTTAGAATCAATAGGTGTAAAGAAGATGATGATTTTTTCGTAATGAAGATTATCTCCATCAATAAAACCGCTATATTTATGCAGTCCCTTTTTATCTTCTGGAGTTAAAGCGAATCTGTATGCTTCAATTTCTAAGAATGCAAATTCTTCATTTAACTTTTCAATAACTTTTGTGAAGAACTCATGTGCCGAAGAAATCCCTAAAGAATTAAGAATTTCAAGATTTTTCTCTTTGTTTAATGCTTTATAAAATGATTCTTGAATTACTAGTATTTGAGGCATTATTCATCCCTCCAATCATAGTTGGTAATTATTACTTCATCTCTTGTATTTTTAGCACCCACATTATCGATGTTTACCACATTGAATTTATGTGTATTTACCCATTCAGCTAAAATATAGTTTGTATTTTCGTTATGGTAAATGACATTAGATAAAATGAATTTAAATCCATTTTCATGCAAGAATGTAATATATTCTAAAAGTTTTGTTTCTTCATCAGCATTCCAACCTACAAATCCACGTTTTCCGTCATTATAAGTAGCATTTGTTATAAAGTAAGGTGGATCAAAGTAAAATACAGAATCTTTATCAAGATGAGTAATATCTAAATCTTTATAAGACAAATTAAATAATTCATAATTGATTGTTCTAGGAATGAATTTTTGAATTCTTTCTGTTAAAGTGGAATTATAAGAACAATTACCAACTGGAGAATTAAATTCTAATTTTCCATTGAACCTCATTTGATTTTGAAAACAATACATATGAAGTACAAATAATTTATAGATATCTTTTGTGTTATTGTAATCGTTTCTTAATAGTATATAATTTTCTTTATTTGATTTTTCAAGTTTAAAATTGTTGATAATAGTTTCAACTTTATTAATGATATAACTGCTATTTTCATTTAACAATGTTTTAATTATATTGAAGGTGTGAGGTAAAAACTCGTTATAAATTACTTTTTCTGCAACTACATTAACACCAACATTAAAAGCTCCGCCCATAATATCTATGAAAGTAGAAATGTGTTTTGGAAGAACTTTTGTAATTTCATTTAGAATTGAGTATTTACTGCCTGTATAGTTTAAAGGAGATTTAATTATTTCTAAATTCTTTTTGAAATAAAGTATAATCTCTTTTAAATCTTCACCTTTTTGACTAGATCTAATGTTTTTGTATTCTCTAAATGGAAATTCATATACTTTAACTTCATTGTTAATAGCAAATCTTTTTGCTAATTCCACTAATTCATCAACTGATACTAAACCTTGAGTACTATAACTTACAAGTATATGATTAAAATTTGCTTGTCTAAATAAATCTTCAAAATTGATTAATGCTTGTTTCTTTTTTGTATATTTTGATTTCTTTGTGATTTCTTTTCTTCTACCAGTTATACCACCAATAGTAGGATAATCATATTTAGAAATACTTTCTAATACGTGATAAGCAGAATTATAATCAGTTACTGTATATGGAGGATCTATATATAGAACATCACCAGTAATCCTCCTTAATAATTCATTACTATCTTTATTGTATATTGTGTTATTAAATATTTTGTTAGCCTTTCTAATATTAATTGGCTGTAACTCGAATTCTTTTAATGCTCTATTGTCCCAATTTTTTAAGTATGCTTCATAAGTACCTGTAGTATTAGAAACTCCCATGACACTTTCAATTAATGAAGCAATTAAAAAATTTCTTTCTTTTAAATCAATGATAAAATCTTTATATAATTTTTCAATTTCAATTCTAATCCCATCAATTTTAGTTGCATTCTTTTCTGTAAAGAATTGACGATTACCTTTAGGAGAGTAATTATTAGTAATAAAAAATTGTGAATCAGAAATATAAATTTTGTTATTAAAATAAGTAAATGGATCAACACCATATTTTTTAATAAAGTCCTTAAATGAAGGAATATCTTTATTTTCTAATTTTGCTTTATTTACAATACTCAATGAGTGTAAAAAATCATTTGAAATGATTTGAAATCTTTCCTTAAAATAATCACCAACAGATCCAGAACCCGCAAATAAATCGCAAAAAACACCTTCAGTAATGTTGTTATCTAATATTACTGAATTAATATTTTCTAACATTCTCGTTTTATTCCCTAAGTAACGCATAGAAACTCCATTTCTACTAGACCAAATAAATGTACTTCTATGTTGTAGAAATGTACTGCTATTAATGTAATAGGTGTCTTTAAATGTTTATAAAAAGCCCAATATTATATCGTTTTTGTACCTCATATAAATTGCTTTTTTCTCAAAAAAATGATAAAATAATACCATCAAATATAATTAGACCACCTATTACATTAA
>CAZSIA010000123.1:0-4970 GCA_964606905.1 uncultured Anaeroplasmataceae bacterium
CATTTGCAACCTTATTTTTCATTTAATTTTAATAAACAAGCATTACTTAATAACAAAAAAATTGGTAGTGCTTATGGAATACTAAAAAAAATATATTAAATTTTTGTTTGTTTTTTATATAAAATTGAAAATGATTATAATATAAATTTTTGAAATCAGATGTTTTAGCAACTGATTTCTTTTTTGTTTATTTTTTGTAATGCGATTTTAATTGTTTTTCATATTAAAATATTATATAATTTTAATATTGAAAGGATGAAGAGGTATGTTAGTATTAGTTGGTCCTAGTGCGAGTGGAAAAAGTGTAATTGTAAAAGAACTTGTGAAAAATTATGGTTTAGAAAAGTTTATTACTTGTACTACTAGAAATAAAAGAGTAGGAGAAGTTGATGGAGTTGATTATTACTTTTTTACTGAGGAAGAATTTGCAAAGTTATATAGTAATAACGAATTTATAGAAACGGTTTATTACAATGGTAATTATTATGGAACTTTAAAAAAGGAAGCTTCTGATAATAAAGTTGTAATCTTAGAACCACAAGGCTTAAATAATTTTTTAGCTGTTTTAGATAATATTTTTGCGGTTTATTTACAAACAGATGAAGCGGTTTTAAAAGAACGTATGTTGGGTCGTGGGGATTCAATACTTGAAGTTAATAAACGTTTAGAAAATGACCGAATTTTATTTAGTGAAGAACAACTTGCAAAAATCGATTATACAATAAATACAACTCATCTTTCAGTTAGTGAAATTGCAGAAAAAATTTATAAAAAATATAAAGAATATACACAACAAATGATATCTTTATTTTAAGGGGAGGTATTAGAGGGTGTTTGCGATGTTAAAGGATAAAGAATTTTTGAAAAAATTTTTTAAAATATCTTTTCCAGTAATGTTACACGCACTAATTTTATTTATTGTTAATTTTGTTGACAATATTATGGTGAGTAGTGTTTCAAATGAAGCAGTTAGTGCGGTTTATGCTGTCTCTCAAGCTACATATATTTTGATGATTGCTGCATATGGTGTAATTATTGGTGCTGGAGTATTTATTCAACAATTTAACGGTGCCAAAGATAATGAAAGATTAAGACAAGCTTTCTGTTATAAGATAGTTGTTATGTTAATTTTTTTAGTAATATTTATTACAATATATTATCTTTTTGGCCATCATTTGATTTATTTTTATTGTCATAGTGACGCTAATAGTGAAGTTATTTATGAATTAGGTAAGAATTATATGTATTTAGTTATCTTAAGTTATATTCCTTTTTGCTTGTCAATAATTTACACTACGACAGTAAGAGAAATTGGTTTTACTAAATATGCTTTATACGCAGGAGTTTGTGCATTTGTTACAAATGTTATTTTAAATTCAGTCTTTATTTATGGTTGCCAGATGGGTGTAGTAGGTGCGGCATTAGGTACTGTTATAGCGAGAATAGTAGAGTTAGTAGTTATCGTAGTTATATCTCATAAGAAGAAGTTTAGTTTTTGCGATAACTTATTTAAGTCGTTTAAAATTGAAAAAGATTTAGCTATCAAAATTACTAAAAAAGGTTTAGTGTTTTTAGCTAATGAATTATTTTGGGTTTTAGGTATGACATTACTATCTTTAGCGTATGCGCAAAGAGAAAATGTTTTATCAGCTTTATCGGTAGTAAGTTCAATTGGTAATATATTTAATATTTTATTCCAAGGACTTTCTATTGGTATTGGGGTAATGGTTGGAAGTTATTTAGGTGAAAATAAATTTGATGAAGCCAAAGATTATGCTAAAAAAGTTTATTGGCTAGGTTTTTTATCTTCAATCATTTTTGGTATTTTAATTATTTCTTTTTCATCTGTTATTCCAATGATGTTTAAAGAAGTTACTCCTGATCAAAAGATGGTTGCTTCTGAAATGTTAATTGCTTATGGTTGTTTAATTTGGGGAAGTTGCTTGTATTGTTGTTGCTATATGACATTAAAAACTGGTGGAGAAGCAGTTACGACATTCTTTATTGATTCAGGCTTGATCTGGCTAATTGCGGTACCTGCTGCTTGGATTTTAGTTAAGTTTACAAATGTTTCTTTACTTTATGTTTATACAATTGTTACAGGGATTGATGTAGTTAAGTTCTTTATTAGTTATTATTTTGTTAGTAAAAATAAATGGGTTAAGAATTTAACTTTATCAAATGAATAGGAGAGTGTATTTATGTATAAAAGCATCTTAAATTTATATGATACACAAGTAGCTATTAAGTTAATTAAAGATAATTTTGAAAATAAATTAGCTAAAAAATTAAATCTTACACGTGTTTCCGCCCCACTTTTTGTAATGAGTAGTAGTGGACTTAATGACTATTTAAATGGTTATGAAAGACCAGTTAGTTTTGATGCTTTAAGTTTTAATGGTGAAGTAGAAATTGTTCAATCACTTGCTAAATGGAAACGTTGTGCTTTAGCACGCTATAACTTTAATGTTGGTAGTGGATTATATACAGATATGAATGCGATTAGACGTGATGAAGAGTTAGATGCGATTCATTCAATGTATGTTGACCAATGGGACTGGGAAAAAATTATTTTAAAATCACAAAGAAAACTTAGTTATTTAAAATCAACTGTTAAAAAAATATATAGTGTTATTTTATCGATAGCTAAAGATGTGAATAAAGCTTATCCATTTTTAACATATGATTTACCAGATGAAATTTATTTTATTACTACAAAAGAATTAGAAGAAATGTATCCTAATTTAACTAGTAAGGAAAGAGAAAATCAAATTACTAAAGATAAAAAAGCTGTATTTTTAATGCAAATCGGAATTCCTTTAGCTAGTGGTAAACCTCATGATGGAAGAGCGGCTGATTATGATGATTGGCGTTTAAATGGTGATTTATTATTATGGCACGCGCCACTTGATATGGCACTTGAAGTATCTAGTATGGGTATTAGAGTTGATGAGGTAAGTTTAGTTAAACAGTTAAAAGCTAAAAATGAACTATATAAGTTAGAAAATGATTATTGTAGGGCTTTAGTTAATCAAAACCTACCATATACCATTGGTGGTGGAATTGGTCAATCAAGATTATGTATGTATTTTTTAAAGAAAGTTCACATTGGTGAAGTTCAAGCTTCGATTTGGCCTGAGGCAATGGTAAAAAAATTAGAAGAGGAAAATATAATCCTTTTATAAGGAGTTGAGTAAAATGCAAAAAAAAGTATTAGCTATTAATGATATTTCATGTGTTGGAAGATGTTCGCTAACAGTTGCATTACCAATTATTAGTGCGGTAGGTATTGAGTGTTCGATCTTACCTACAGCGATTCTATCAACACATACAGGTGGTTTTACAGGCTATACTTTTACTGATTTTTCAAGTGAAATGCTTAATATAGCTAATCATTGGAAATCTTTAAATCTTAATTTTAATACTATTTATACTGGTTTTTTAGGTTCTAAAGAACAAATTGATATTATTTTAGAAATTACTGAAATGTTTAAAACAGATGATAGTATTTTAGTTGTTGATCCAGCAATGGCTGATAATGGTGAGATGTATAGTATTTTTGATTTAGATTTTGCCAAAAAGATGAAGAGTTTATGTATGGGTGCTGATATTATTGTACCTAACATTACAGAAGCATGTTTTTTGAGTGGAGTTAAATATCAAAAAGCACCTCATAGTAAAGAATTTATTGATTTATTAATTAACAAATTAAGTGAATTAAAAATCAAATCATTGGTGTTAACTGGTGTTAGTTTTGATAATGAAACTTTAGGTGCTGTAACTTATGATTATAATTTGAAGCATTATAACTATTATAAACGTGAAATTATTCCTGAATATTTCCACGGGACAGGGGATTGTTTCGCTAGTGCGTTAGTTGCTGCTAAAACAGTTGGAAAAAGTTTAGAAGATGCAAGTAAAATTAGTGTTGATTTTACTGTTGATAGTATTTTAAAAACGATAAAAAATCCTAATGTTGATAAAAAGTATGGAGTTTATTTTGAAGAAATGTTAGAAAATTTAATTTTGAGTATAAAAAAATAAAAGTTTTATAAAGAATTGGGAGATGATATATATGCTTACGGGGAAGTATATAAATAAATATTATCTTAAATATTGGTTGTTTTTCTTAATTGGAGTTTTGGCATTAGTAGCTGTCGATTATTTTCAATTGGAAATTCCTAAATTTTTAGGTAATATTGTCGATGCTATTAGTAACGGTGAAGAATTAAATATTATACAAATCGTTATTGATTTAGTTTTAATCGGTGTGGGAATGTGTGTTGGACGAATTTTATGGCGTCTTGCTTTACTTACTACATCACAAAAAATAGAAGCTGGTTTAAGACGTGAAATGTTTGAAAAAAGCGAACGTTTGTCACAAAAGTTTTATCATGAAAATAAAGTCGGTACAGTTATGGCTTGGTATACTAACGATCTTGAAACGATTGAAGAATTCTTTGGTTGGGGTTCAATAATGTTAGTTGACGCTGTTTTTATGTCTATCTTAGTAATTGTTAAGATGGTTGGTTTAGATTGGACTTTATCATTGGTTACTGCTTTTCCGATTGTTTTAATTATTATCTGGGGTGGACTAGTTGAAAAGTTCATGGCTTTAAAATGGGATAAGCGTCAAAAGGCATTTGATAGTTTATATGATTTTACACAAGAAAACTTTACTGGTATTAGAGTTATTAAAGCTTTTGTTAAGGAAAATCAAGAAATTAAAGCTTTTGCTAAGATAGCAAAGAAAAATAAAGATGTAAATATTGATTTTGTTAAAACAAGTGTTTTATTTGATGTTTTAATTGAAATTATTTGTGCGGTTGTATTTGCTGTTTTATTAGGTGTTGGTGGTTATTTTGTTTATGCTTTAAGCACTGGTACACCTGGAGTTTTATTTGGAGCTGAAATTTAACTTACAGCTGGTAAATTAGTTGAGTTTGTTGGTTATTTTGAAAATTTAATTT
>CAZSIA010000124.1:0-4904 GCA_964606905.1 uncultured Anaeroplasmataceae bacterium
TGCATGAGGTAAATCATGAAATCCCATTTCGATTTCTTTAGCAGTTAAAACTTTAATATCACCACTAAATAAAGCATTACTTATTCTAATCGCGTCATTATAAGCTTCTTCACCATGAAGGAATGTAATTACTTCACGTGCTAAAGCCTTATGAGCCTCACGTAAATGTGGATTTGCATTATTGCTTTCTTCTAGTCTTTCGATTTCTTCTTTGCTTAAGAAAGTTAAGAATTTTAAGTAATCAATAACTTTGCTATCTTCACTATTAATAAAGAATTGATACATTTCATATGCACTTGTTTTATTAATATCTAACCAAATTGCTTTACCATTGGTTTTACCAAATTTAGTTCCATCGCTTTTTGTTAATAAAGGCATAGTAAACGCATAAGCTTCTTTTCCCTCTTTTTTACGAATTAATTCAATACCAGCAGTAATATTTCCCCATTGGTCTTGACCGGCAACTTGCATTACAACATTCTTTGTTTTATTTAAATACCAAAAGTCTAATGCTTGCATAATCATATAAGAAAATTCTGTATATGTAATACCTGAATCTAATCTTCTTCTTACGATATCTTTATTTAACATATAATTAATGTTAAAAAACTTACCAAAATCACGTAAAAAATCAATAAAATTGATATCCTTACACCAATCATAGTTATTAACAACTTCAAAACCAAAAATTCTCTTAGCTTGATTTGTTAGGCATTCAATATTATGATTAACTTCTTCAACTGTAATCATCGGACGTTCACTATCTGGTTTAGGGTCACCAATTAATCCTGTAGCTCCACCGACTAATAAAATCGGATTATGTCCAGCATCCTTTAATCTTTTACTAATTAAAAAACTAGAAAAGTGTCCAATGTGAAGTGAATCTCCTGTTGGGTCTGTGCCAATATAAAAAGTCATTCCACCAGCGTTTAATTTTTCTTTTATTGAAGGGTCTGAAACATCTTTTATCAAACCTCTCCACTCTAATTCTTCATAAATTCCCATAACTATATTCTCCATTTCTTTTTTTTAAATTAAAAAAGTCCCTAGATTTAAGAAATCTAAGGACGAATTATCGCGGTACCACCTTAGTTCTAGTAAACATACTAGCCCTCAAACCCTTTAACGCAGGGATACGTTTTTCTTCATTAAGTGTAATTCAACTAATTATTTGTACTAACTTTCACCACCCGTTAGTTCTCTAAAAGCAAAATAATTAATCTACTATGCTTAAATCAATAGAAACTATTTATTCATTGATTCACGATAAAAGACTGAATAAGGTAAAACAACCTTAGTTTCTTCTACAGTTTCACCCTTCATAATTCTTGTAAGAAGTTCCATTGCTGCAGCACCTAAATCATATACAGGCATATCAACACAAGTCAAGGTAGGTCTTGATAATTGTGCATATCTTGTATTTTGGAACCCTACAACTAAAATATCTTCAGGTATCTTGTGACCATTCTTTTGAGCAATATTCATAAAAGAAACTGCAATACTATCACGAACACTAATAACACCATCTACTTCATGACTATTAAAAAATTCATCGAAATGTAAAGAGTTAATATCAGGATCACCACTTGTACGGAGAATCTTAGCTTCGTACCCCGCTTCTTCCATGGCTTTTATATAACCTGCTTCTTTACGATTGTTAGCTGAATAGCGTCTAACAGTACTAAATAAATAAATGTTTTTTCTGCCGCTTTCAATCATCTTTTTTGTAATTTCATATGCAGCAGTTTCAAAATCGATATTCACAGCTGGAATGTTTTCATCTTCACTTATAACGTTAGACAAAATTAATGGAACATTAGAATCATCAAACATCTTCTTAACTAAATCCATTTGCTCTTGTGCCAATTCATCGTTTAAGAAAATAACTCCATCCACTTGCTCTGCGACTACTAAACGCACAAAATCATCTATACTTGGTTCATCACTCATTGAAAAAATTTTAATTGAATAACTAAATTGTTTAGCGATGGTCATTATACCGTGAATCATTTGTGAAACTGAAGCACGGGTTATATCAGAAACAATAATTCCTACCGTAGTAGTCTTTCTTGAAGCTAATCCTCTAGCAATAGCATTTGGACGATAACCTAATTGTTTAATAACTTCTAAAACTCGTTTTCTAGTTTCCTCATTTACTTTCTCAGGGTTATTTAAAACTCTAGAAACTGTAGCTAACGACACTCTTGCTGCACCAGCTACGTCATATATTGTTGCATTTGCCATAAAAATCACCACCATTTTGAAAAAATTATACCACATATGAAAGATGTTTTCAATAATTTACTTTTTTATTTAAAAAATTAAATTCAACATCAATATCTCCCGCACCAATAAATGCAATTACTATATTTTGTGTTTTAATTAATTTTTCTATACATTCCTTTTTATACTTTATAAAACTATCTGAACCTCGCAATAGAGCCCATTCATCAAACTCATCTTCCCTCACAGAAGAAAAAATTGGCATAATGTAAACTTCATCCGCCTCTTTTAAAACAGAAACATACTCGGAAAAAAAAGCCATCGTTCTAGAATAAGTATGTCCTTGATAAACGACAACAATTTTTTTGTTTTTATACTTTGTTTTTAGTGCATCAATTAAAACTTTTATTTCTGTTGGATGATGTGCATAATCATCAACTAAAATAACACTATCACTAATTTTACTTTCATTAAACCTTCTTGCTGGTAATTTTAAAAATTCAATCTTTTTGCTTATATAATCAGCACTACCATCTACTAAATAACTAACAATAAAAGCGGCAGCCAAATTATAAGCCATATACTTACCAAAATAATTAAATTTAAAAGCATATACTGCTTCATCAAATGTTAAATATAGTTTATCTTCATCAAGCCTAATAACAACATCAGAATTAGGATTAAAACCAAATGTGATTTTATTTTTATGAACAATCTTTTTACAATAATCATCATCATTATTAATAATTAAACATTCAGTATTTAACGCAACCTTCTGAAACGCATAATAATATTCTGTAGCATTTTTAAAAAAATCAGGATGGTCATAATCAATATTTAAAATGACAAGATATTTAAAAGTATAATTTAAAAAATGATTCTGATACTCACAAGCTTCAAATAAAAAATATTCAGCATCCTTATTTCCAACCCCACTTCCATCACCAATTAAAACATTCAATTTACTATTTATTAGTTGTGAAGCAAATGAAGTCGTTGTTGTTTTTCCATGTGACCCACAAATACCAATTTTATCCATCTTAAAAAAGTTTTCTAAAAAAAGCGGGTAATACTCAAAATGATATCCTTTTCCTTTAATCTCATCCGTTATTTTGGCAAACTTAAAAGCATTACCAATAACATAAAAATATTTATTACTTAATTTATAATTATCAAAATCTTCTACAACAATAGAATCTCTAAAAGTGGCTTGAGTAAAATATTTTTTACAGTAATCTACACCGCTAACATCATGACCTAAATCAACTAAAATATTAGCTAAAGCACTCATCCCAGTCCCCTTAATTCCAACAAAATAAAATTGCATAAAAATCACCATTAATAGTATATGTAATTTTTATTTCAAATAATCTAATTAAAAAAGAAAATCACCACTATAATAACTAGTAGTGAAATTAAACTATTAATTAAGTTTTTTACTAACAACTTTTGAAACTATTACAATGAGTAAAATATCTACTATAAAACATAGACTCCAAAAGATAATAGGTAAAAATAGATTAGTAGAACGTCCCTCATCATAAGCTAATATCGCTTCATAAATAGGACCTGGGATTAATGATATTCCACACGCTACCGTCAACATTAAAAGAGTAAAACAAACTGTACAAACAACTACCACACCTAAACGAACTGAATTTTTCTTCTTACCCATTGTTAAAGCAGCTTTTTTTGCCATCTTCCCATCAACAATCATAAAGAAGTCCATAATTCCAATACAAAATACAAAAATATAATAACCATCGCTTTTTGCTAATGAAGATATTATTGCAACAAGTGGAACACTTACTAAAAATGAAATAAGAACTGTTTTTATAATTCTTCCTTTTATTTTTTCACAATGCATCTTTTTATATATTCTATAATTTCTATATATACTTAGTATGCCACAAAACATTGCAATAAAATTGAAATTAAACATAATAATAAAAAACATTTCTTCTTCTACACCAAGCGCTTCTACAATTAAAGCAACAACACTCAAAGGATAAATTAAATATGAAATCTTTGAAAGTTTATTTAGTAATTTTTTATATTTAATTGAAACATAAACTGAAGCTATTATCGTTTCTTTCTTATTTGCTTTCATTTCACTTGCAACATATTCTTCATCACTAATTTCAGTTTCATCATCAACTTTATCATTTTCTTGAGTAAAGTTAAAGTGTTCGCTTACCCATTTATAAGCAGAATCATAACAAGGATCATCTTCTTTTATCTTTTTAATCATTACCATCATCATATTGAAAGCGATGACTAAAACCGGAACACCCATAATTAAATTCATTAAACTCATATAAATCCAACCATTATTAATAAAAGCTTCTTTATGAATAAATAAATTAATTGGTGTTATGAATGTAGAAACAAAACCAACAATCAAAATTAAACCAACAAGTATTTTATACCAGTTAATTACAATCGGTCTAGAAGGTCCTCCTTCAGTATCGATCCAAACTTCACTCGCTATTAAATTATCATTAATATCATATATATCATAATAAGGCATAGTTTTAAACTCCGTTTTCTAACTTCTCGGTTCTTTTATATTATAAGTATATCATAAAGGATTATTCAAAATAAAAATACATAAGGAACATCTTATGGTTCTTACGCTTGATTGGGTATAGAACTATAAAAATTTAATAATTCGAAATAAG
>CAZSIA010000125.1:0-4812 GCA_964606905.1 uncultured Anaeroplasmataceae bacterium
ATGATCATAAGAATAGACTAAATAACCATTTCTACACAATTTTTCAATTTCACGAAAGTAAGCAGTATGACCAGCACCCATTCCGTGGTCAAAAATAACTAAATGATTTTCTTTACAACCTTCGTAATAGTAGAAATTTCCTCTTAAAGTAGCTCCTTTAAAAGAAGTAAACTCATAAGGGTCTACTATTAAATTAGGAAAGTCTTTTGGACCAAAGAAAAATGTAATCTCGTCATCAAATCTTTTTAAAAGTGTTTCTTTATATGATTCTAATATTACATCTTTTAACATAATTAATACCCCATAAAATTACTTACTTAACATATCTTTTAATTGTAAAATATTTTCAAGTAGACAACGTGGCAAATGGAAAGGTCCCTTAAAGATATTACCTTTTAAATCAGTAGATATAGACCCATCACGATGCAAATATCCATACCATTCTTTATATTCAGGATCTTTAAAATGAGTAAATGAATATTCATGAACTAATTTATATTTTTCTAAATATTTATCATCATTAGTCAATTTATAAGCCATTAAGAAAGCAATTAACATTTCATTATGAGGCCACCATAACTTCATATCCCATTCTAAAGCTTGAACAGGTTTATCTTCCACATCAACAAAATAACGTAATCCACCTAAATCATAATCCCATCCTAATTCAAATGAAAAATCTAAAATTTTAAGTGCAACAGCTAATAAATCTTTATCATTGCGATATACTGCTTCATCCATTAAAAACCAACTTGCTTCAATTGAGTGACCTGGATTAACTAATCTTCCGTGTGAACCACTACATAACGCACCATCACGACCTACATTTTCGAATACTGCCTTTTTTTCTGGATGATAATGCAACATAATTTCTTTAATATTTTCATCTATTAACTTATTATAATAATCAGTTTTTTCTGTATCAATACTTCTTAAAATTTGACAAGTAATAAGCATAATCATTGGACTAGCTAAAGCAATTGAATTAACTACTTCCGGATTAAATTTAGGTTCAACTTTAATACTACCAGTTTTAACTTTCAACATTACATCAAAAGTACTTCTCGCAGTTTCTAAGTATTTTTTTTCTTTTGTAGCACGATAAAGTTCCGCACTACCAACAACAGTAAATGATTCAGAAAACCAATATCTTCTTTTTTGAATTCCAACACCTTCGGCTGTTACTGTAAAATACATTCTTCCATCAGTATCAAAACAGTTTTTAGTAACAAAGTCATAAGCATCCATTGCCGCTTTAAGATATTTAGGATCTTTATCATAAAAGTTATAAGCTTTAGCGAAAACCCACATACCTCTTCCTTGTGCCCAAACAGCTTTAGTAGTGTCAAAAACTTCACCATTTCGCTCTAAGCAAGTGTAAAAACCACCATTAACTTTATCATATCCATGGTTATACCAAAAATCTAATGTTTCATTTAGTTCATTTTCATAAAAAGATTGAAGTTCTACAAAATAATTAGTATTCATATTTAAATTCCTCCGTAACAAAACTATTATAACACGCTTATAAATAAAAAATAATATAAAATTGTTATTTTAATAACAAAATATGCTATTATATTAAGTAGGAGTGATGAAAATTATGCTAAATAACGAATTATTAATGGCTTCATATATTAGAGGCTACATAATTAAAAATAATATATCATATAGTAAAGAAATAATAAGTAAATATTTATACGATCTTACCACTTCTGAAATACTTTTATTAACTAACTTTGCTAAAGATCATAATTTAAAAATATACCACTTCAAAGAAAAAGAAATCTTACCAAGAGTTAAAATAGTATTAGGATTCTTAAGAGGAATAATGCCAGAAAGAGTACTTGATGTAGGAAGTGGACGGGGAGCTTTTTTATTTCCATTCTTAAATGAATTTATTAACACTAAAGTCTTAAGTATTGATATCTTAGATAAACGTGTAGAATTTTTATCTAACCTATCTTTAGGTGGTGTAAAGAATTTAACATGTAAAAAATTAGATATTACTCTTTATGATTACGAGACAGAATTATATGATTGTGTTACGATGCTAGAAGTTTTAGAACATATTCCAAATGTAGAAGTCGCAATTAAAAACGCAATCAAACTTACAAAAAAATATATCGTAATAACAGTACCAGCAAAAAAAGATGATAATCCCGAACATATTCATCTACTAACAAAAGAAAAACTTAGTAAAATTTTTAATGAAAATGGTATTAATAATTTAAAATTCACATTATTAAAAGACCATCTATTATTAATCGCTTATAAGTGAAGGAGAAGTAAAGATGAGCTATCCAATTTTAAAATATCCAAGAACACCACATCTAGAAGGATCTAGACTACAAAAAGGTGATGAAGATTTATCACAAGTACCTTTTTCCTCATTAAGAGGAAAATATTTAGTAATTGAAGAAAAAGTTGATGGAGCAAATACAGCCATCTCATTTGATGATGAAGGAAATCTTCTTCTTCAAAGTAGGGGTCATTATTTAACAGGTGGAAATCGTGAAAAACATTATAATTTATTTAAGCAATGGGCAAATGTTCACAAAGAAATGTTACATAAACTTTTAGGTAATAGATATATTATGTACGGTGAATGGTTATACGCTAAACATACTGTTTATTATGATAGTTTACCTCATTACTTTTTAGAATATGATATCTACGATCGAATTACAAAACAATTTTTATCTACTAAAAAAAGACATGAAATGTTAAAAGGATTACCAATTGTTAGTGTGCCTGTTTTAAAAACAGGTTATTTTGAAAAAATTGAAGATATAACAAAACTTTTAGGTAATTCTTTATATATGAGTAAAGATAAAAAGAAAAATTTGTTAGAGACAGCTAAAAAACTAAATTTAGACTGTGAAAAAGTAGTAAAAGAAACTGATGACTCATTCCTAATGGAAGGACTATATATAAAAATTGAAGATGAAAATATTGTATCACAGCGTCTAAAATATGTCAGATATTCTTTCTTCCAATCAATTATAGACTCCGAAACACATTGGTTAGATCGTCCAATAATTCCAAACAAACTAAATAAGGATTTATCGGAGATATTCTAATGATTGACTTATATAAATATTTACCAAAAGACAATATTGATTGGGAACTAATCTTAAACTCACTTCTTCTACCATTTGCAAGTGAGTTGAAAAATACAATTCAAGAAGCTAAATGGCACCTTGAAGGTGATGTATTAACACATACAAAAATGGTATGTGAAGAACTTATAAAATTAGATGAATATCAAAAATTAGAAAAAGATTATAAACTAGCATTATTTCTTTCCGCGATTTTTCATGATATCGCAAAACCTTATTGTACAAAAATAATTGATAATGAAATAAGATCTTTTAATCATCCAATAAAAGGATCCCTAATAACAAGAAAATATTTGTGGAAAGAATTAAAACTATCTGGCACTAAAGAGTATCAAGCAATCCGTGAAGGAGTATGTCTCCTTGTTAAATATCATTCAGAGCCTACATATTTTAACTATGAAAAAAACAAAGAAAAATTAGTGATTAGATTATCAACAAATACTAATTTAACAAAATATTTTACTAACGAAATGTTATATATATTAGCTAAAGCAGATATCTTAGGTAGAATTTCAGAAACAAACAATGAAAAATTATGCTATATCGAAGATTTTAAAGAAAAAGCTATTGAACTAAACTGTTTTGATAAAGCTTTTAAATTTAGTGATAATTATACAAAGTTTAAATATTTAAATAGTGAAAACATTTGGCATTACCAAAGTATTTACGATAATAGTTGGGGTGAAGTAATTTTAATATGTGGACTTCCTGGAACTGGAAAAGACACATATATCAAAAATAACTATCCAAACCATAAAGTAATTTCACTTGATGATATTAGAAGAAAATATAAAATTAAACCTACTGAAAATCAAGGTGAAGTTTATAACATCGCAAAAGAAATGGCAAAAGAATATTTACGAAATAAAATACCATTTATTTGGAACGCAACAAACATTACTTCATTTACTAGAGAAAAACAAATTTCGCTATTTCATCAATATAACGCAAAAGTTAAAGTAATTTTCCTAGAGGTAGCGTATAATGAAAATATAAAAAGAGATAAAGAAAGAAAAGAGGAAGTAACTGAAAAAATCATTGTTGAAATGCTAAATAAACTAGAAATAGTTGAAAACGATGAAGCAGAAAATGTTGAATGGATTTGCTTATAAAGGAGGGATAAAGATTGAGGATAATTAATATTGTATTAATAATCTTTTTAATATCGATATTAATAGGTTGCAGTATTAATAATAACGAAGAAAAAACTCCTTTAGAAGAAGAAAAAATATCATATTATGGAAGCGATAATGATGTATATAGGATCAATATCACTACCGAAAACGAAGAATTTCCAAACAGCATAACTACTTATTTAAATGGTTCTTTAAATATTACAGAACAAGACACTTCAATTATTTTAAATAACGATATGAGTATGCAAATAAGAGCAAGAGGAAATTCAACAAGTGCTCCTGAAAAAAAACCATTTAAAATTAAATTTGATAAGAAACAATCATTATTTGGACTAAAAGAAGCAAAAGATTGGGTGTTATTAGCCAATTATTTTGATAAAACAAATATTAGAAATTATTTAGCCTATATAACAGCTAACAAATTTGAGTCTTTAGGATTTCAACCTTCTTCTATTTTTGTTGATGTATATGTAAATGATTCATATCAAGGACTATACATGTTAACAGAACAAATCGAAGCAAATAAAGGTAGAGTGGATATAGAAGATATTACA
>CAZSIA010000126.1:0-4792 GCA_964606905.1 uncultured Anaeroplasmataceae bacterium
CATATTGGTCAATATTAATTGTTGTACCCTCACCATTATTAGAAGTGTAAATAACTTTCTTATCTGGAGCCATTACTCTAATTGTTAATGTAGTTTCAAATCCTAAAATATCAATAGCTTTGGCACTAGGTATCATAACTTCAGTATTGATTTGTGAAATACGAGTTAATTCATCTTCAAAGACAATCGCTGGAACAGTAAAGTCTCCATCAATATTACTCATTAATTGATTACCAACTTCATATAAGTTAAAAATTGTAGTACCAGTAACATTTCCTAACTCGATTTTAAAATTAATTTCTGAATTAAACCCCGTAAATGTTTCTCCATTTAAATAAGTTTTTAAGTAAGATATAACTAAACCAGAATCATCCTTAATTGCATTTAGTGTTCCGTCATAAGCAACTTTTAATCTATTAGCTGTAGTACCATAGAAAGTACCAACCATTGTAACTTTTACATCATCATTTATTATTAAATAAGAGAATGAATCAGTCAAATTAGCTTTAATAATGTCTAATTTAATAACCTTACTACTATCTAAACTATCAGATAAATAGATAGTTACTTTATCAACATTATTAGCGGCAGCAGGAACATTAAATCCAATTTGGAAACCATCTGAATAAACATTTTTAATAAATTGGATGGTTGCATTTGATTTAGTTGCAGTCAACTCAATACTGCTATCAGTTGCTTTAACATTATCAAAACCGTTAGTTATTAAATATTGTGAGATATTTAAATTACCGTTTGACTCATATAAGCGTACAGCGTTAATATCATAAGAAAGTTGTGCAGTTTCATTTGTAACTTTACTAGTTGCGCGGTAAACTAATGTAACCACATCATTCATCTTATCTAAGCTTAAAGTATATCGATAATCATTAACTTTAACTTCTTTACCATTAATAATCAAATATAATTCTACTTCTACTGTATTATCATTTTCGTTATTATAGTCGTATGCTACAGTTTGAGCAAACTGCATTTCAATTCCATCAACTAATACATTAGGAATATAAGCAGGAGCCATAATAATAGGCTTACTAGATAATACAATATTAGCTTTTAGTTCAACTTCTTTTTCATTAATATTACCTAATCTATCTGAGGCAGAATATGTAATTATATATTCATCGGCAACGTATGGAACAAAAGATAAACCTTCTAAAATATATTTTTCACCACTATTTACACCAGTTGCAGTAATAATTACATTAAGATCTCCAGAACCACCTTGAGCTTTATAACTTGGAACATTAATAGTTTCTCCTACAAAACCATCAATTACTGCGTCTTCTACTTCTAATACAATTGGTTCAACATAATCTTTAACTAAAACTCGCTTAGTAAATGTAGAAACATTACCAAAATTATCAACGAATTCATAAGTAATGACATAACGACCTAATTCAGTAGGTAAGAACTTGTTATCAGCAACTGATATTTCTTTACCATTCAACGTAACTTTAATATTTGAATTAATTTTTTCTGAATTTGCATCCACAACCTCTACTGTTGGGATTGGATAATAGGTATTAACTAAACCTTCAATAAAATCACTTTCATTATAAGAAATAATAGGCTTAGTAATGTCAACACTAAAATCATTAATTAAATTTAATCCAGCAATTTTATTTATTAAATAACTCGCTTCTCCAGAAATACCACTAATTGAAATTTCAAGATAGAATTTATTACCACTAAATCCATTCCAAAGAGTTGAATAATATTCAGAATCGTCTAAATCAGCAACTAATAATTTATCAGTTGTATATAACTTTTTACTATCATAATCAAAATATACTTCGAAATTTTGATCTATAATATTAGCGTTTTTAGCTATACCATTAAAGCTATGTGAAATAGTTGTTCCATTTGATGACGTTTGTGAAACTGTACCATCAGAAGTTAAACCAGCTAATCTTTGTTCAGCACTTCCTGCTCTTACAAAAGATGATTCACTACTTCCCTCAGAACAATAAACACGAACATAATTATTAGGATTTTCTGCATCAATTAACTTAATAGTAATTGCAGAAAATTGTTTAATACCCCATTCAGTTGGATTAGCTTGTAAAGAAACTAAACAAGTTTTTCCATCTAAATAATTTAAATCTAATGCTTCTTTAAATGTTATTGTACTAGTTTCAAGTTTTGTATCGACAACTACACCATAAACATCATTATTTAGATTAAGAGTATCAAAATTTACATTTAAACAGTTTTTAGAATTAAATAAATCCAAGGCTTTATTAGATGAATAAATATTAACTATATCTTCATATAAGACACCATCAACTGTTGCTTGATAAATAAGTTTATATAAACCTTCTTCTTTTAAATTTAGTTCTTTTGATATATCTAAAAGAGTATTAGATGGTGAATAAACTTTAAAAGTTGATGTAGATTCAACACCATTTACAAGTACTTTTGCATCTGGAATATTAAATGTAGAATTTAAATTAAAATATAAATTTTCTTGAAGATTATGTTTAAATTCAACTTTACTTCCCTCAATATATACGCCTTGTTCTAAAGCTTCACCAAGTAAATTTTTAGAGTCTTTGGCAGTATAAACTACTTTGTATTCACCACTTACATTTGGTGTAAAATATAAACCCTCTTCATAATTATTATTAGTTTTTAAACTATTATTATTGTATAAATCAACTTTATTACCATCTGGTCCAATAACTTCTACTGTACCACTAAAAGGAATTGTACCGTCAATAATATCGTAAGCTTTTGGTAAAGGTAAAGTATATTTTTCATTAACCTTACCACTATTTAACTTAACCATAGAGATAGGTCCGATATTATTATTAATTAAGGTATTTGAAAATTTTTGACCATTAATACTATAAATTAATAGATTAGCTTCCCTTCCCACGTTGATATCTTCATAACAAATAGAAACTTCATATTCATCAAAACTAGAAAGTACTTGATGAAAATCACTTCCGTCCATAGTTTCCTTTGATAAATCCCGAATCAACATTTTTTTAGTTTCATTTTTCGAATATCCATAAGAATATCCATAAACACACATATTAATAGGATCAAATTCAATTTTTAATGATTTAACATTTTTAGTTGAATAAGCTTCACTAGATACAGCCATATTTGAAAAACTTGTACCCCATAAATAAGTATAAACACCAGAATCATTTGCACCTTTTGTATTACCAGTTAAAACGTTAGTCGTTGGATAATAAAGACCCATTTTTTCGCCATTTAAATCGATATGAGCATTAACTGTAACGTTATTACCACCAGCTCCACCATTAAGTACAATTTTAAATTCTTTAGAATCTGCTTTATTTTTAAATTTTAAAGATAACGTGTTAAGATCTTGATATGTATTTGAGTAATTTGCAGTTTCATATTGACTTCCGCCGTAAGTAAGAGTTGAATATGGCATCATATCAATAGTAAACTTTCCAACAAAAGTATCGTTAAGTGTAACACTTGAACCTTCTATACTTGAAGTAAGACGCATACCATAACGATAATCAGCGAGCCCTAACTCTCTTGGAATAGATGAGTTAGGTGTTATTTCTACATCACTTGTGTTAAAGAAATCAGCAGCAAAATCAAGCGCTTTTACTTCTTCTTTAGGTGAGGTCAAAATAACAGCTGAAATAATTAGTAAAAGTAAAACAAAAATACTTTTTTTCATTTGATAAAACCTCCTGATTATTTTTTTATCCTTTTAGTCCACCAACAGTTAAGTTTCCAATTAATTTTTTCCTAAATATTAAGAATAATATAAATACAGGAATAAATACAATAATACACGCAGCAAGTTTCGCTGGTACAAACGAAACAGTTGGGTTTGAATTTGTTTGGAAACAATATAGTGCATAAGCGATTGTTGGATGTGAAGGTAGGTAAATCATTGGGATATAATAGTCATTCCAATATCCAATAAATGATAAAAGGAATGTAATAAAGAATGTAGGCATAATAAGTGGAATCATTATTTTACTTAAAATTTTAAAATGACTCGCCCCATCCATTTGTGCTGCTTCTGCAAAATCATTCGGGATGGTTTTAAAAGCAGCATAGAAAATCATAAAATTCATACCTAAGAAGTTAGCCCGCATTATAAATATTCCAAAGAAACTATCAAATAGTTTTAAATTTTTAGCCATTTGGATTTCAGAAGCTAACGATCCACAAATCGGTAAAATCATCGTAACGATAACAATACCATAAATTAATTTTGTAATCTTGTGGTGTGAATATTTAGAACAAAGATAAGCAACTAAACATGACACAATGTTTTGAATAATTGCACATCCTAACGAATAGATAAATGAATTAGTTAATAATTCTGGAAAATATACAAATCTAGATGAACCATCAACTGCATCAACCTGAACTTTTAATTGTTTAAGAGAATTAATGTAATTGACAAATCCACCTTCCATTATAGGTAGTCCGAAACCAAAATTATTTCTAAAATCATCTTTTGTTTTAAGTGATGTAAGTACACCCCAGAAAAATGGAGCAACAATACAAATTGCGTAAATCACAAGGGCAACAACAATTAAAATCATTAACCAGTTTTTATTATTTTCTTTTTTCAAGTGCATGTGTTTTGGATTAATTTTTGTTAAATTTTCCATCCTACTTCACCGCCTTTATCTTTCCGTCCTTAGTTTGGGATGGACCATATTTTTCTAGTAAATGTTTAGTTAATAAGGTAATTGGTGTAGCTACTAATGTAAATACAATACCCATTGCTGCTGCATATGGATAATCAGCCATAGTTGGTGAATTA
>CAZSIA010000127.1:0-4754 GCA_964606905.1 uncultured Anaeroplasmataceae bacterium
AATGGTAGATGGGCAAAAAAAAGGGGAATGCCTAGAACATATGGTCATGAAAAAGGTGTGAAGAAATTAGTTGAAGTAGCTCAAGCGTGCAATGAAATTGGGATTAAAGAATTGACTGTGTTTGCTTTTTCAACTGAAAACTGGAATCGACCTAGTGATGAGGTAGATTATTTAATGAGTGCTCCGGTTGAATATTTAAATGAAAATATTGAGAAGTTAAAAGAGAAAAAGGTTAAAATTGTTTTCGTTGGTCGTAAAGATCGTTTTCCTACTCCTACATTAGATGCGATAAATAAAATCATGCATGAAACAGAAAATAATAGTGGTATGATTTTGAATGTAGCTTTTGATTACGGTGGAAAATATGACATTGTTGAAGCTGTGAAAGTTATTAGTAAAAGAGTTGTAAATAAAAGTATTACAATTGATGATATTGATGAAGAATATTTTGAAAGTGAGTTATTTGTTAATACTAAAGTTGATCTACTAATTAGAACTAGTGGTGAACTGAGAGTCAGTAATTTTATGTTGTGGCAAATAGCTTATGCAGAATTTTATTTTGCTAAATGTTTGTGGCCTGATTTTAATAAGAAAGAATTACTTAAGGCCATAAAAAGTTTTTTAAAACGTAAAAGACGCTTTGGTAAGATTAGTCGTGAGGTGGAAGAATGAAACAAAGAATAATAACAGGAATTATCTTTTTTGCAGTTTTAGTACCGTTGGTTGTAGTTGAAGCGCTGCTGCCTGTTTTTGAAGTGGTTGCTGCCCTTTTAGCGTGTGTTGGTGCTTGGGAAATGATTAGATTATATAGTCATGAGAAGAAATATTCGCTTCCAGTTAAAATTGTGATTATTCTTTCAACACTATTTGTCTTTATGTCAGGGATGACAATTTGGGAACCATTTAAAGCTGAAATAGTATTAAATCCTAATACACCAAATCTTTTAAAGTATTTAATATTTGATACTAAATTGAGTTTTGCATTATTGATTGGCTCAATTGTATTACAATTATCACTCCTTGTATTTTCAAAAGATTTTGATGCAAGTGATGTTGGTAAATCAATTGCTACATCGTTTTATGTAGGTATTGGTATGGCAAGTTTACTTGCCCTACGCTTAATGGGGATTCGGTTTATTGTATATCTATTTATGATTACTTGGCTAACTGATGTGTTTGCTTATTTCTTTGGTATGCTGTTTGGTAAACATAAGATGATTGAAAGGATTAGTCCGAAGAAAACTTGGGAAGGTGCAATTGGTGGAACACTTGTTGCAACAGTTGCCGGTAGTTTATTCGCGTTCTTATATGGTCAACTATTTACTGGTTTATTAAATCCAGGTAATCTAAATACAATTTTTGATACTTTTATTGTTTCACAAACTAAATCTAATCCTGTGGTGTTGTTTATTTTAATTTTTGTAGTAACTCTTTTGACAAGTTTTGCTGGTCAACTTGGTGATTTGATTGCTTCAAGATTAAAAAGAACATATGATATAAAGGATTTTAGTAATCTTTTTCCTGGCCATGGTGGAGTTTTAGACCGCTTTGATTCTTCAATTTTTGCTTCAATGGTATTGTTAGCGTTATTCTTATTAGTTGCTGGAATTACGATAATTTAAGATGAAACAATTAATAATTTTAGGAGCTTCTGGTTCAATTGGTACTCAAACACTTGATATTGTTAGAGAATTTAATGACAAGTTTAATGTGGTTGGGTTAAGTGTCGGAAGTGATTTAGAAAAAGCAAAAAGAATTATTGAAGAATTTAAACCTGAGGTAGTTGTTACAAGAAGTGAAGAAGATTTAAAATATTTATCAAGTTATTTTGACACTGTTATTTTTGATTATGGTGATAGCGGATTAGTTCGACTAGCTACATATAAAAAAGAATTTAATATCACCTTGGTTGTTGCTTTGGTTGGTTCGGTTGGATTACTTCCGACAATTGAAGCAATTAAAGTAGGTAGAAATATTGCACTAGCTAATAAAGAAACATTAGTTATTGCGGGTGAGATTGTTATGAGACTTGCAAAAGAGAATAATGTAACAATCTTTCCAATTGATAGCGAACACTCTGCGATTTATCAGGCACTTGTTGGTGAAAAAAATCGAGATATTAAACGATTGATTATTACTGCAAGTGGTGGAGCGTTACGTGAATATAGCAGAGAAGAATTAACCCAAATAACAAAAGAAAAAGCCTTATCTCATCCTAATTGGAAAATGGGAGCGAAAATTACAATTGATTCCGCTACGATGATGAATAAAGGATTTGAAGTTATTGAGGCCCATTATTTGTTTGGGGTAGGTTATGATAAGATTGAGACAATTATTCATAAAGAATCAATCATTCATTCAATTGTTGAATTTAGCGATTCACAAATGAAAGCACAAATGGCAAATAGTGATATGCGTATGCCGATTTTATATGCTTTGAGTTATCCTGAAAGATATAAATATCAAAATGAGCTTTATTTAGTGGGAAAGAAACTGACGTTTTTAGAAATGGATTTTGATCGTTATCCTTGCTTAAAAATGGCTTATGCCGCAGCAAGGAAAGGAAATATTTTCCCTACTGTTTTAAATGCAAGTAATGATTGTGCAGTTAAATTATTTTTAGAGGATAAAATTAGCTTCTTAATGATTGAAGAAATTATTAAGGAAGCCTTAGATGAAGCTTCTAGTGTAGAATTTTTAACACTTGAGGCAATTTTAGAAACGGAAAAAAACGTTCAAGAAAAAATATTAAAAAAATACGGAAGGGGTTTATAAAATATGAATTTATTTTCATTTATAATTAATACGACTATCTTTAGTGATATCATGTTTTGGATTTATGCATTGATTATGTTTATTATTGTTTTAGGGGTAATTATTTTACTTCATGAAGGCGGTCATTTCTTCTTTGCTAAAAAAGCGGGAATCTTATGTCATGAATTTTCAATTGGAATGGGGCCAGTTGTTAAGAGTGTAAAAAAAGGAGAAACAAGTTATTCAATTAGAGCTATTCCCATTGGTGGCTTTGTTTCGATGGCTGGTGAAGATACTAATGAAACGTTATTACAAGTTGGTCAAAAAGTATCGTTGAGTTTTAAAGAAGTTAATTATTCTGAGCTTTTATTCTTTAAAGATGGAGTTTTACCTGAAAATAATGAAATTGTAAGAGTTGTAAATGAAATTAGCATTACTGATAAGGTTGTTAAAGAAGTTATTGGTACTGTTAAAGAGTACGATTTATATTCAATTGATGGTGATGCAATGTATATTGTATTAGATATTGAAGGCAAAGAAGAGAAGTTCTTAGTAGCTCGTGACGCTCATTATGTATTAAGTGAAAAACAATCAATTCAAATGGCGCCTTATGAACGTTGTTATGAATCTAAAACTAAATTACAAAGATTTTTAACAGTATTTGCAGGACCTTTTATGAATTTTGTGTTAGCGTTTTTTATTTTCTTAGTAGTTGGTTTGGTAAGTGGTGTACCAAATAGTGATTCTAGTGAAATTGGTGGTCTTACTGAAGGATATGATGCTGCTAATGTATTACAAGTTGGTGATGTTATTACTAAATTTGATGATACTAATATTAATTCATGGACTGATATTTCTATTTATTTAGATTCACAATTAGGTAAGGAAGAAGTGGTTGTTACTTTTGATAGAGATGGACAAACAAAAACCGGTACAATTAAACTAACAAACATTTCATACCGTTTAGGTGTAACAAATAGAGGTGAGTATTTAGCTGAAGGTCTAAAAGTATATTTAGTATTTGATGAAAATTATGTAGCTGGTAAAGCGGGATTACAAAATGGAGATGTTTTATTAGGATATTATGTTGGAAACGAGTATTTTGAACTTACATCTTGGTCGCAATTATTTGATTATTTAGATAGTGATCCAAATATGGATTCGTTAAAAATAAAATATTTGCGTGGTGAAGAGGTTAAAGAAACTACCACAGATATCTGGACTGAAAGAAGTATTAATGAAATTGCATCAGGAATTAGTTCTGATACCTTAATCGGTATTTCAGCAACTACTCGTTTTGATTTCTTTGGTGGAATTGGTAATGCATTCAAATTATTCTGGAATAGTATAACAACAGTATTTGTAACATTAGGCGCTTTATTTGGTAATTCGCAAATTACAATTAATGAATTAAGTGGACCAGTAGGGATTTTTGCAGTAATTAAACAATATCTAGCAACTGATGCGATAACTTTCTTATCATTTGTTGGTTTAATAAGTGCAAATATTGGTTTGGTGAATTTATTACCTCTTCCTGCACTTGATGGTGGAAGGATCGTATTTATAGGTTATGAACTTATTACTAAAAAGAAAGTAAATAAAAAGGTTGAAACAGCATTAATTAATATTGTTTTCTGGTTAGTTATGATTTTATTTATATATATTACTTTTAAAGATATTATTAGATTATTTTAATATAAGGATAAGTGGTTGGTGAGAATCAATCACTTTTTCCTTATTTATATTACGCGCACACGCTTACGCGCACACGCGTGCATGAAAAAAATTTTAAAAAAATTTATTTTTTTGTTGACAAATAATAACGCTTGTAATAGAATAAATAAGGCTGCTAAATTTGTAGTGTTACATTTATTAAAAAAATAAAAAAAGTTAAAATAAATGTTGACAAACAATTTAGTTTGCAATATAATAATAAACGACTCTAAAAGAGTCAGTAGGTCTTTGAAAACTGAACATGAACGAATAAAGCGAACAACAAA
>CAZSIA010000128.1:0-4734 GCA_964606905.1 uncultured Anaeroplasmataceae bacterium
CACTTACCATCAATTCTTTTTCATTTAAATATTCGATTATTCTTTCCTTTTTTATATCTAAAATCTTCATATTACCTTCTTTAAATGAACCACTTATTAAAACTGGTAATATTTGTATTTTATATAAATTTTTTTTATAAATACTCAATTGCCCAGTTGACTCAAGAATTGCCATTTTTATCTCATTTAAATCCATTACACCTTTTTCTCTTGCTTGGGCAAGTAAATCATCAACTGTATACGCTTGCTTTCTCATTTCTTTTAAATTAAGTTTTCCATCATAAATTATTATCGAAGGATTATAGTCAATTACTTTCCTTACAATAGGAAACTTTAAAGATAAAAAAGCAAAGATTTTTTGTAAAATTAAAAGTGAAAATAAACTTAAAATTGCTGGAACAACCTTATTCCACCCATCATTAATTGAAAGAGTTGCAATATCAGCTACCATTAATAAAATTACTAAATCAAAAACGCTTATTTCTCCTACTTCTCTTTTTCCTAATAATCTAATTATTATAATTAAAACAATATAAAATATTACAGTTTTAATAATAATGTCATATATTTCCATAATTTATCACCAAATATATTATGTGTAATACTTTCTATTTTATGGCATATATTTAAATGGTGATTAATAGTGAGAAAAAGAATTTCAAAAATCTTAATTATTTTAATTATGTTAAGTATAATTTTATTAAGTATTTTTATTAAAAACAAAGAATTTGTAAATAAAATTAGTATTTTTCTTTCTGCAATATTAGCTTTACTTCTCGCTTATATTACAGGAATAACAAAAAGAAAAAATGGACTACTTTATGGTGTAATAGTAGGCATAAGCATTGCCAGTATTTCCTTAATAGTCCATTATATATTCGCAAAAGAATTATTCACATCTTTATACCTTAGAAGTATAATTGTAATTCTAAGTGGGGCCAGCGGTGGAATAATGGGAGTAAATTATAAAAATTTCCAATAATTATTCCTTTGCCTTAAGTACAGCAATTGGTTTAAGTTTTTTTAGCGTTCTAACATTAAATATTGTAGAAAGTAAAACAATGCCCATTGCAATTATTAAAACTACCCCCATTAAATTTGGATAAGCTTGAATTATTGTAAGATTTTCAATACTTGTCTTAAAAATTGAATTAAATGATGAAATAATAACAGCGTTAGCAACATAAGCACCAATTATCATACCAATAATAGATTCAAACATAATAAATAATCCATTTGTAATACTTTGCAATGTAAATAAGTTACTTATATCTGTGTGTCTGGCACCTAAAGATTTTAAAACACCTATTTCATGTAAATTATTACGAATATTTTTCTTTCCAACCATAATTAAGAAGATAATTGCAACAACAATTACTAATAAAATAATTAAGTTAACTAAATCTTCAAATACTTCGATTGCCCTTCTAATAAGTGACAATCCATATGTTTCCGTTAAAACCATTGAAAACATATTTTCATCTGCATATGTTAATACTTCATACGATGAATTCACATCATCGAAATAAAGACCATATGTATAAATATCAAAATCAATTAAATCATAAAGTGTATTTTCATTGACATAAATTGCATTACCAGTTGATAAAGCTTTTATTTTAAATGTTTTCGATATATATTTTTTTTCTAATTTATCACTACTATATTTAAAGAATTCAATATCATGTGATTCAAAAGTATTTATATTTGAATCAGTATAATTGGCACCAAAAATCTTATTATAAATTGAAAATGGTAAATATATTTCATTATCTTTTAAATCAAATGAATTATTCCTATCCAATCTAAAAACTGCAACATTAAACAATACATCAACATTATTATATGTAGAATATAATTTATCAACAGACAACATATCTTTACATTCAATATTTTTAATAGATTCACAATAATTTGAATTAAAAGAATAACCTATAGCTAAATAATTAACAGCTTCTTCAACAATATTTTTATATTGAGGAGCTTTTTTTATATCATAACTAACTAACCAATCACCTGCTTCGCTCTTTTCAAAAAATTCTAGCAGAGAACTATATTTACTTTTATATCCTGTATAAATAACACCATTAATATATGTTTGATTATATCCATCATAAGCATATTGACCTAAAACATCTTCATATAATGTATACTTTTCATCTGATCTAATAATAGAATCAGCTAAATAATCAGTTATATAAATACCATAATCCTTAATATCTAAAGCTAACGCTTCATATTTTACTTTACCACTAACACCATATTTTTCAACAACAAACCCCTCATTAGCGACTAATACTCCTAGTGATTCTTTAACATATATTTTATTAAATATTGTATCTAAAAGACCAAAACCACCGTAATCTAAGGTTGTTTGTGAAATCGTAAATGTATGATTATATAAATTATAAATTGCTCCACTATAACTTTCTCTAAAACCTTTTATCTCATCTTCAAGGACTGGATATGTATAAATCGTTTGAATGATATTACTTCCCTCAGTTAAAGAACCTTTTTGGATTCTAATTGCCGCTTCTTGATTTTTAATAGCGTCAATCGCCTGTGATTGATTGGCATTAAAGTTATTAAAAGCAATAAATACGTAGATTACACTCAGCAAAAGTGCACAAATAAAGATATTTATAAACTTCCCAAGAAAGCCTGTAAACTCAAAAATCTTAAATAATTTCAAGAAATTTTTAAGTGATATTTTCTTAGATTTAAACTTCATTTTACCTTTTGGGACTTCATGTTCTTCCGTTTCTGCAAAGCCCGAACCTCTTTGACAAATACTCTTTATTTTATTTTTCTTTGCTAGAAGTTCATTAATTTGTTCTTCAGTCAAATCTTTTCTATCAGGTAAAAATAAGACTCCATCAGTGATACTAAATTCGTTGCAATATTCACTAACTCTACTGCGATCACTAATTATTCTACCTTCACGAAGTTCTATAATCCTATCAGCATATTCATCCGCATCTTTTAAATTATGTGATACAATAATAACCAATCTGTCTTTAGATATCTTTTTTAAAAGATCTAAAACTTGTTTAGTCGATTTAACATCAAGATTTCCCGTTGGTTCATCCGCTAAAATCACATGTGGATTTTTAACTAAAGCCCTAGCAATCGCAACACGTTGTTTTTGTCCGCCACTTAATTCTCTAGGATATCTTTTTCCCATATCTATTAGATCAACTAATTCAAGTAAATCATTTGGTTTATTTTTTGTATTTGATATATCTTGAGCTAACTGAACATTTTGATATACTGTAAACTCATCAAGTAAATGATAATCTTGGAAAACAAATCCAATATATGAAGAAAGATATTTTTCAAATCCTCTTCTACTCATTTTAGCTAAGGAATTACCATTAGCGATAATATCTCCATCAGTAATTGAGTCTAAACCACTTATCATATTTAATAAAGTAGATTTACCACTACCACTTTTACCAACAATAAATACTAATCCTTTATCCGGAAGTGTAAATGATATATTATCTAATGCCACAACAACTTTTTTCTTTTTCGAAACATAAATTTTCGTTAAATTTTTAATTTCTAGCATTAATTACACCTCCTTATTTATTTCGTTTATTAATTCAATTGGTTTTAATAAACTTAATTTAATATTTGATAAACCTAATGAAATAAATAAAGTAATATATACTACTAAAATATCATATCGCTTATATGCTGCATAAATATCAATAAGACTAAGTTCAATAAATGAAGTATCTAATAAATTCGCAAACCCAATTTTTAATATTTCATCTGCAAAATATAATACTATAGGTGATAATACATAATTAATAATAAAGATTAATATTCCTAAAGTTATAATATTACCTAATGCATTCATAATACCAATTTCATAATAATTTTTCTTAATATTATTTAAAATACTAATAAATAGTAAAACAACGATTGCAATATAAACAATTATATAAACAATTTCAAAGAAAATTGTAAATACACTTAAAAGTTTAGAAACACCAACTACCTTTTCACTATCTAAGTTTTTAACATAAAAACCATCAGTATTCATTCCATCAATAATATTATCAACCTTACTATTATTATTTAAATAGATGGCATAAGGTGCAATATATAAATTAATAAAGTCAGCAAAATCATTATAATTTACAACAAACGAAGATGACTTAATACTAGCTATAGTATACGTTTTTTCATAAACTACACCTTTATTAGTTTTATTATCATCATAAAATTTAAGTTTAACTTTATGAGGTATAAAGTTATCATAATTATCTTCATTATAATTAGTATTAAAAATCTTATTATAAATACTATATGGCATATAGATTTCGCCTTCATCTGGTGATGAGGTTTGAAGTAAATAAAGTGAATTATAAATTGTAGTAGCGCCCGATAACTGATATTCACCATTAAAATTATCAAAACATAAATTTTTCAAATAAACTGAAGTCATTTGTCTTTTAGTCATTTCTGACTTATAGTTTGGATTAATGCTATATCCAATTCCATAATAATATAAAACATCATTTAAAAAACGTTCATAATTACTATAATTTTTTACACTTTGATAAACTTTTTTTGCTTCATTTCGGTCTTTGCAATCCTTATATGCATCAACTATATTTTGATATTTTTCTTTATAATCAGTTTCTATAATACCAATAATAAATGAAGTAATATTATTATTAATATCATAATTATAAGTATCAAGATATCCTAAAATATCTTCAT
>CAZSIA010000129.1:0-4704 GCA_964606905.1 uncultured Anaeroplasmataceae bacterium
AACTACGCCTCTTGGGACTTTCACCCTAGATATTATGACATGCCCGTCATATAAAGAAAACCAGAAGATTTCTCTTCTGGCATTAAGCAATAGTTTTTCTCTTGAAATTACCAACAACTCTTTTAACTGGTGAAACCGTAATAAAGACTTGCGGGTCTATCCTTTTAGCATCTTCGATTACGCGATGCATCTCGTATGATGAAATAATAGTTTCTAAAATACTTTTTTCCGTATGTGTATAAGCCCCGATAGCACTTACCATTGTAATACCTCGACCAATATCAGCCAAAAGTAATTGTGATACCTCTTCAGGCTTTGTCGTAACTATTTCCACCTTTAAATAATTATATGCAGTATGTACCTTATCAGTCACAACTGACTGCACAATAATTCGAACAATTGTATAAAAAGCAACCGCAGGGTTCTCAAACACAACTGCACCTAATAACGCAATAATCACGTTAACAACCAAAGATAAAAATCCTATTGAAATATTCTTTTTAAATGATACAGCTTGAGCTAAAATATCAACACCGCCAGTGCTTGTTCCATATCTAAGTGCAACAGCTGAACCCACCCCACAGACAAATCCACCAATAAATGAAAGCAATAATAAATCCATTTCAGTTCCACTTCCATCAATTACAGTATTGATAATCGGGTTTAATCCGGTATTAATTCCAAAATCAACTACAGGAATAATTTCATTCATTAAAACGGTTTGTAAAACAATTGAAATAATTGAGCATATAACAAATCTTTTTGATACTTTTTTCCAACCGAAAATCAAGATAGGAATGTTAATTAATAAAACAATCAAACCTAAATTTAAATTAAATCCAAATAACTTATGACAAGTGGTTGAAATTAATTGCGCTATCCCTGTCACTCCACCAGAAAATAGATTTGCAGGTTCTAAAAACCACATAACTCCAATACAATAAATAATAGTTGAGATTGTAACCATTACAACACAAATGATATTTTTTTTCCAATCATCTGATAATGGCTTATTTAAAATGTTTTTAATCTTATTTGTTTTAATATTTTCTGACATTATGCCACCTTCTAGCTTACGATATCTCCTGGTTCCAATCCATTAACTTCAATAATTTCTAACAAATCATTTACTTTATCAGAAGCGCATAAAATCATACCACTAGATTTTTCACCGCGAAGGTTTGCTTCTTTTAAATTTCTAACAACAATAACCTTTTTACCAACTAATTCTTCAGGTTTATAATACTTGGCAATTCCACTAATAACTTGTCTTGTTTCACTACCAATATTTACTTGTGAAATCAACAATTTATCAGCATTAGGATGTTTTTTACATTCGACAATTTGTCCGACAACTAAATCTAATTTTTGAAAATCATCATAAGTAATCGTTTCTTTTACGGGTGCATAAACTTTTTCAGGTTTAACTTCTTCTACAACTTTTTCATTTTTTAAAGCTTCTTCGCGTTCTGCCATAAGTTCAGCAATTTTCTTTTCAACATCTATTCTAGCAAATAATATTTTAGGTTCATTACAACTATATCTTTCAACCTTAGCAAAACGAGATAATGAATCATATGTACGTAAATTTACATTCAATTGGCTAAAGATTTCGTTAGCTGTTGTAGGAATAAATGATTGAAGTAATGTAGCCGCATATCTAATAGATTCTAATAAGTTATAAAGTACATTCTCAAGTTCATCTTGCTTATATTCATCTTTAGCTAATTTCCATGGTTCATTTTCATCAATGTATTTATTAGCTCTACGTAATAAATTCATAATTTCTTCCATTGCATCACTAACTTTAAATGAATCCATCAATCTATCTACTCTTGAACGTGTTTCATAACATTTATCAACAAGTTCACGATCGAAATTATTTATAATGCCACGATGAGTAACTCCATTAGGGAAGTATTTGCGTTGCATAGTGATTGTTCTATTAACTAAATTGCCTAATGTGTTTGCTAAATCAGCGTTAGTTCTTTCAATCATCAATTCATTAGTTAAGTTTCCGTCTTGAGCAAAAGGAATTTCATGTAATACAAAGTAACGTGTTGCATCAACTCCGTAATGACGAACTAAATCATCTGTATAAAGAACATTCCCTTTACTCTTACTCATTTTTTCTTTATTAAATAAAATCCACGGATGACCAAAAATTTGCTTAGGAAGCGGAATATCTAACGCCATCAACATGATTGGCCAATAAATTGTATGGAATCTTAAAATATCCTTACCAATCAAATGTACATCAGCTGGCCAATATTCTCTAAATAAGCGAGAATGATTCCCATCCGGATCATATCCTAATTCAGTAATATAATTACTAAGAGCGTCAATCCAAACATAAATTACGTGTTTAGGGTCAAAATCTACCTTAACACCCCAGTCAAAAGAAGTCCTACTTACACATAAATCAGGAAGTGGTTCTTTCAAAAAGTTATTAACCATTTCATTTTTTCTACTTTCTGGTTGAATAAAATCTGGGTGTTGATTAATATGATCTAATAATCTTTGTTGATACTTTGCAAGTCTAAAGAAATAAGCTTCTTCTTGTTCAATTGATACATGTCCACCACAATCAGGACATTTCCCGTCAACTAATTGTGTTTCAGTGAAAAATGATTCACAAGCTTTACAATAATTCCCTTCATAATATCCCTTATAAATATCGCCTTTTTCATACAACTTCCTAAATATTTTTTGAACTACTTCTTCATGACGACGGTTTGTTGTACGAATAAAATAATCATAACTAACATTAACACGATCATAAATATTACGAATTTCACCAGCAATATTATCAACATATGTTTGTGGTGTCACACCAGCAGTCAATGCTTTTTCTTGAATTTTTTGACCATGTTCATCAGTTCCTGTTTGAAAATACACATCAAAACCTTTAAATCTCTTATAACGACAAATAGAGTCAGCTAAAATTGCTTCATAAACATTACCAATATGCGGAATAGCAGATGTATAAGCAATCGCTGTTGTTAAATAAAATTTTCTCATAGCAATCATCCTCCTATAAAATTAAAAAATTCGCCCTAAGTCTAAGGACGAATTTGTTCGCGGTACCACCTTAGTTCTAGTATAAAAACTACTAGCACTTTAACCCCTTAACGCGGGAAACGATATATAGCAATAGGCTCATTTTCATATACGCTTAATACAAATATTCCACCATAAATCTGCTCTCTATAAATAAGTTATGTATATTACTCTACCTATTATCGCCTATTAAATTTTACCAAGCGTATTATACACTAATACATTTGATGAGTAAATAATTAATTATTCTTTTTTTCACTATATTCTTTATATAGTTCTTGCTTTGTAATACCTAATCTTTTTGCCACCATTTTGATTGCTTCGTTTTTAATAATACCAGCAACAATCAATTCATCAACTTGTTTGATAGGATCAAGATTAAGATATTTATTATTATCTTCAATATAACCGCTACAAACAACGACCATTTCACCTTTAAGATTATCAGCGACCTCAATTACTTCACTAACATTACCCCTAATGACTTCTTCAAACTTTTTCGTAATTTCCCTAGCAAGAGCAATTTCACGATCACCAAAAACTAAAAGTAAGTCTTCTAACATTTCTTTAATACGATGCGGTGCTTCATAAAAGATTAATGTTTCTTTATGTTCTTTAAGCATTTCTAACTCTTTTTTGCGTTTACTAGATTTACTATCTAAAAAACCATAAAAAGTAAATGGTTGTGGTATAATACCAGATACAATTAAAGCAGATAAAGAGGCGCTAGCTCCAGGAATAGGAATTACATCAAATCCACATTTTATAGCCTCTTTAGCCACTAAATAACCAGGATCAGAAATAATTGGCATTCCCGCATCTGAAACTAAGGCGACATTTTTACCCTTTTCAAGATAATTTAAAATTGCCCTATATTGTGTTTCTTTATTATGTTCTTGATAGCATTCTAGTCTTGTATGAATATTATAGTGTTCAAATAAAACTCTTGTTACTCTCGTATCTTCAGCAAAACACACTTCTACCATTTTCAAAGTTTCAACTGCACGATATGTTATATCAGCCAAATTACCAATTGGAGTTGCAACTAAATATAATTTAGCACTATTAGATTGATAGCTTTTTTGTCTATTCATTAGTCTTTAAGTACACGTGCTGCACGCTCACGTAAATCACGTTCTTCGTAAACAAGTCCCATTAATTCACGTCTACGTTCAGGAGAGATATCAAATTTTTCTTGAAGTTGTTCTAAAAATAAATGTTCTGTTGTGTTATACAAGTCATCAGTCATTGTAATTTTAACTAAATTTAAGAATACAACGCTTCTTACAATTCGATTCGAATTAACAAAGAACTCTACTGTTTCTTCAATTGAATCAGAATATTGAAATGAATATTCATTAACAATATATCCAACTTCTCTAAACATTTTTTCTAAAATACTTTTTTCAATTTCAGTTGGTTCACCATCAATATCAACCATATAAATGGCTAAGTCCAAAAATTTTAATGTCTCCTTTTGATTTAATAAGCTTAAAAACATAAAAATCACTCCTCTTTAATATAATTATATATTTTTAATATATCATTTGTCCATTGATTATTTTCACTATAAATAAATAATGGTGGTAAAATCTTAAGATTTGGTGTTTTATTCACACCTTTTCTAGCCTCTATTAGTATATG
>CAZSIA010000130.1:0-4698 GCA_964606905.1 uncultured Anaeroplasmataceae bacterium
ACGGCCTTTGGGTCATTCATAGGTGCCGCCCCCCCAAAAAAGATAATATATGGTTTCCTTGCATATACCCTCCATTTGGTCCTACTTTTTGTGCAGTGACGGTTTTGCCGCATACTCTATATCCATCAACATAAGCATTTCTTTCTGTTCCCTCTAGCAGTGACTCACGTATACAGTTTGCATTTTTATTAATAAAAAAAAATTTAATAAACTCACTGTAATTATATATATGAGGTGTAAAAAAATATGAAAAGTGAAAATAAATATAAATTAATTAAATTCGAAGATGGAGATTTTAGTTTAGATGTCAATGTAAGTCCTATCGAAGAAACCGTATGGTTAACACAAGCACAAATAGCAGAGTTATTCCAAAAAGCAAAATCTACCATAAACGAACACATTAAAAAAATTTTAAAATCATCAGAACTCTATGAAAAAGATTGCGTAAGAAAATTCGGAAAAGCCGAATTTACTACCAAGCCAACTTTTTATTACAATTTAGATATGATTCTAGCCGTTGGCTATAGAGTCAATTCTGAACGTGGAATACTTTTTAGACGTTGGGCCAACTCAATATTAAAACAATATCTTATAAGTGGACAAGTTATCAATGAAAATAGATGCTTAGCTCATTCTGATAATATTATCAAAATGAATAATATTATTGAATCGATGAATACAAGAATGGATACTTTTGAATTAAAATTAGAATCTATTACTTCTACTTCTTATTTTAAAGATAAAATTTTTTACAATGGAGAATTATTTGAAGGTTATTCATTTATAAAAAAATTGCTTAAGAAAGCCATAAATAGGATAATTATAATTGATGCATATCTAGATTACTCTGTACTAGAAATGATGAATGATATAAATGTAGATATTACCATTTATATCGCTTCTCACACTCCAATAACAAACAGAGAAATATCTTTATTTCAAACCAATCATAATTTAAATGTTGTTAGAACAAATAATTATCATGACAGGTTTATTATTGTTGATGATGAATTATATAATATTGGTTCTTCTATTAAAGATATAGGTAAAAAGATAAGTCATATATCTAAATTAGAATGTATTACTATTGATGATTTACTAGCTAGATATATCTAACCTAAATACAAAATAATAGTTCCACCTTCTGGTATTCTTTCACCAAAGGATGGCTCTTGATCTATAACAGTATTTCCATCTCCGATAAATAAGTATTTATAATATGGAGATGTTTTTATTTTGTTCTTATTTAAATCTATAAAATTTGGTACATTATGATAAGGAGTATCGATATACCATCTTAATTCTTTTTCTATTTGATTTTTATAATCTTTCTTAACTCCTAATATTGGTAATATTTGTTCAAAAATTTCTCCTACCATAGGTGCGGCAACTACTCCACCATATTGAATGGTATTTTTAGGATTATCGATTGCTAAATATACGACGGCCTTTGGGTCATTCATAGGTGCAGCCCCCAAAAAGCTTAAGATATAATTTCCTTGCATATACTGTCCGTTTGAACCTACCTTCTGCGCTGTTCCGGTTTTGCCACCTACCCTATAGCCATCAACATAAGCATTTCTTCCTGTACCATCTAGCAGTGGCTCACGTATACAGTTCTAATTTTTTAATAACACAAAATAAAAAAATGTCATTTTTTTACTCTCTGACACTTCCTATAATTATAATTCTATTAATTAGTTATATAAAAATAACCAAAATCAGTTTTCTCAGTATATCCAACATATTTGACAACATCATTTTCTATATCACATTCATAAATATATAGAGGTGTATTTGCTCCCCAATGGTAATCAGCATATAAGCCAATAAATAACTTGTTGTCAGCAACATAATATCTTACATTTGAATATTGTTTGACACTACTATTCCATAAATAATATAATTTATTAAATTTTTCACTATTATTTTTCATATATTCTTCATTAATTATTTTAAACTCTTTCTCATTTTCATCTTTAATAATTAATTTAGAATAATCTTCCTCAATATAGTAAAGAGTATCATTTAACTCTATACGCTTTTCATGTTCAAAACTGCTTTTGTTTTCTTCAACCATTTTCAAAACAATTTGAACATCAACTGATTCATTTGTGTTTAAATCATAACAATTTAAATATGTTCTCACATAATTTTGATAACAAAAAGTATAAATATAGTTTTCATATCTTTCAAGATATAAAGAATTTAAATCCACATTATATTCCTGTAAGATAAATTTATAACCATCAATTTTATAATATTTTAAAACGTCATCATTCAGTACATAATAATCTCCGTATGTTGTAAAATAATAATTCTCATTTTCTTTATCAAATCTATATAAATCTTTATCATACAACTCTATAGAATCCGTAATATATTTACTATTTAAATTAATCACTTGAATTAAACCATTATACTGAATCACGGCTCTATTTTCATCGACAACCGATAAGAATTTTGGAAATTTATCCTTATAATTATTTGTAGGATAAACATCATCAAATACATAAATTAACTCGCAATTTAAATTTTCTGTATTTACTTTAAAAAAGGCAACATCAAACGTATGAAAATTATATGTTTCACCATCAATTTCTTTCATTTCTCCATCAATATTAAATTGATAACAAAAATACATATTATGTCCTAATAATTTGAAATTATATGCGATTCCTTCTTTTCCAAATACCTCATAAGCTATTTCATTGAATGAAATTTTTGTACTATTTTTAACCAAAGTACCGTTATACACAGCAGTAAAAGAATAATCAACATCAGGTTCTACTTCATTTATTTTATTAATGCTTCTAGTACGCCAATCACATGAAGACATGGTTAAAATAACAATCAAACTAACAACAATTACTAAAAATTTTCTCATTTAACTCCGTCTCCTTTCTTATAATAGCACCTTCATATCTATCATAGCATAATTAACAAATAATAACACTAGAACTATGTCTCTTTGCGCTAGATTGATAAAATTCTTGCTTTAATCGTATCTAACGCATCCTTTATTTCATCAATACTAAGTATATCTTGTTTATCAAAAACATATACATTGTGGACATAACTAATACCCTTAATTACTTCATTATTTTCTAAACAATTATACACTTCAAATTGTTCTAGCTTAATATCTTCAGAAACACCACCATATCTACTTTCTTCTTCCCTTCTTTGAAGAGTAATCATATTTGATAATGCAGTAGTGTTATTTAAAAATTCTAAAATTCTTTCACTTTTTATTAACACCGTTAAATCGTAAAGATGTTTGCCTAAATCTAGATATTTTTTATCTCTACAATAATGCTCTGCAGCAAATAATTTAGCAACAAATATTCTTTCAAAAGTTAAAGTATTAATATCAAAAGGAATAACATCATATGATTTAACTAAAATTTCTTTTTCTTCATTGTTAGCTAATTCATATAAATAAGTTGATATTTTTATTGCCTCAATTGGTTCTGATATTCCAAAATTAGTTCCTTCAACTCTAACATTCCCAAATCTTTGAAGAGAATCTAATTCATCAACTTCAAACAATGAATCATATTTATATTGCGCTTGAATACTACCTTTAGTATCTGAGATTTTCTTTTCAAATAACAAACTAGTATAATTCAAGACGGAATCCTTTAATCTTTTTTGTTTTGAAGAATTAGTTTCACAATCATTAATATTGACAGTTAAATCAACATCTTCACTAAATCGTCTAATAGATTTCAATGCTTTATATAAAGCTGTTACACCTTTAAAATAACAATATTTATGCATTTCAGATTCTGATAATTCTTTTAATAATAGCGTTACATAATAATCTTTTTCTAATATATCTGCTCTCACATGACATCTTCTTGAAATGTTATCAATGATAGTTGAAAAAGCAAATTTATCTAAATGTAATTTCATATTCCATTATTCTCCTAACCTAGCAATATTTGCAATTCTAAAAAACAAATTACTATTATTATAAAACTTTGCATAATATAATAACTTCTCAAATGATAAACTATTTCTTTTGATATCTTCAGGATTATCCACCTCAAAATAAACGTTAAATTTATTATTTATAACATCAAGTATTTGAAGATATTTATAATTATATTGATTGACATCAGTTACTGGTTTAACTAACTCAACAAAATCTTTTACAATTGTATTTCGATTATTTTCAGTAGTAAAATAAACTTTTTTAGCCATTTGTGTTGTTAATCCTAATTTAGTCATAAAAGAAGGACCTGTTTCGTAGCCAATAACATCTTCACCGTCATATAAAAATAGCATTTTATATAGTTGCTTAATATTAATTGGTGCGTTACCAAATGGAGTATTGATTGTTTTATAATAAATACCTTTAGCATAACGAACAAAAAAATCATTTTTATCCATATATCTTTTAATGTACATATTTAATAACATTTGATCAACATCATCATCAAATTCTTTTACATACTCATATATATTTTTAGTAAAAATAGGAGTTTGATAGTCAATATTTTTCACAAAATTATCAATAATTTCCATATAATTCATCTTTATCACCTTGCCTTGATATATTTTTGTCAAGAATTATAGCCATTTACAACAATATTATATCACAAATTGTTAACAAATCAAGCAATTAACCTAGATATAAAATAATAGTTCCACCTTCTGATACTCTTTCACCATAGGTTGGTTCCTGATCGA